>CANSII010000032.1 GCA_947646915.1 uncultured Clostridium sp.
CCTATTTCATCTATATAATTCCACCAAGAAAGACCGCCACCATGCAATAAAATTATAGTATCATTATTCTTTGATCCATATTCTTTATATTCCATCTTACACCTCTAGATTGTAATTTAGTGAATAGTATGTGCTGTAATAATCGTATAACTGTATGAGTTAATAGTTATCTTTATATTATCAATTTCACAATACCAATTCTTGCCTTGTTTATATATATTACATTTTTTATCTAAAACTTTATTTTTGCAATAATCAACTACATCATTTGTATCTAGTTTAAGATTTTTCCTAATTCTATCTATACCCATTTTTGTAGTATGAACTTTATCTATATTTAATAACAATATCTCTTTATTCATAAACTATCAACTCCATAAATTGTAATTTTATAGTTACCTATTATTTTTTTATTATTGTATTCAAACTATTTATAAACTCTTTTCTTCTCACAATGGTTGCAATTATAACAAACAAAGAATATATCAAGTTTCCTATAAATGGTTGTGCATTAAATTCTGTTGTCAAAGAAGCACTAATGCAAAAGAATATAATAGCCAATGCTAATACTATCCAGTTTGAATTTTTTATCCTATTTATATACAAATAGCCTAATGGTATATATATAATACCTACTAATAATTTTACAATATAATCTGGAATATTGGGTAAACCAAATATCATATTAAGTCC
The DNA here is from genome assembly GCA_947646915.1 of uncultured Clostridium sp. Classification (GTDB taxonomy): domain Bacteria; phylum Bacillota; class Clostridia; order TANB77; family CAG-508; genus CAG-269. Next base: position 694 of record CANSII010000032.1, read on the forward strand.
ACTACCATTAAATATTAATGACAACAATACAATAATTCCTCCAAATATATAAAATCCTCCTATAAATGTTATGACTTTTGATTCTTTCATATTTTCTTTCTCCAATCTAAACAAAAAATTACTATTTGTTTGTATCTATCTTACCATATAATCTAAAAAAATTAAACTATATTAATAGAAAAATCGTTACAAATTTTGTAAATTCATAACGATTTTATAATTTTTATTATATTTTGACTTTATTCATTGCATTTATTTGTTTAATAATGTACTTGTCCAATTTTTGACTTTGCTTTACTATCTTTTCATATGGTGCATTATCCTTAATCATTTTTGAAAGCTTAGCTTTATTCTTAAGAATTAATAATATTATTTTTGATTCCATAAGAAATCAACTCCTTTCACATTTATATTAACATAATATTTATAAAAAGTTTGTTGCTTTTTGTCGAAAAACATTAAAAGTATAAATATTATAAACTTTTATTGTATGCCTCCTGCATATCAGCTATTGCTTTTCCAAGAATGCTCGTTATTGCTCTGTAAGTTCTGCCTTTCTTGTCTGCTATATATTCGATGGTTACTTTTTCTTTATATCTCATATTTACAATATCCTGTGTGTTTTTCTTTAAGGTTAGGATCAGCTTGTCTATTATTGATATCTCAAGATTTAACTGTTGCTTTTCTGTTTCTAATTCTTCCATCTTTGTTAGCTTTTCTATAATTTGATTTTCTAAACTAGATTCAGTAAATCCTGTAGCTTTTGGCATACCATCTAAACTAGCACTTTTTAATGATGCCTCTTCTTGTTTTAATTTGAAAAGCTGTTTATTGATTACTGCAATTCGAACACAATAATTATTATAGTTTTCTAATGCTCCTTTTATATCCATGCTTTTCCTTTCTAGTTTTACATATCTTACATTTTGTTAAACTGCTATACTTTTATAAATGCTTGTTTTATCAATACTTTTATTTGATTTCAAATTCGCAGTTTGCAAAATTTATTTTTGTAAAACTCATTTTGTTTTTTAAAAATACTTCAATTTTTTTATTGCTTTATTTCCCATCTCTTGTGTTAATCCTATATACTTCATTGTTATAATTTCACTTGCATGATTAAACATATCCATAAGTAATCCTAGATCCTTTGTGTTTTGATATGTGTGATAACCGAAAGTTTTACGAAGTGTATGTGTACCTATATTTGACACTCCTTCTGATTCACAAGCTGTTTTTAATATTTGATATGCACGTTGTCTTGTAATCGGTTTATTTCCCTGCCTAGATGGAAATAAATAGTCATCTTCCTTTTTGGAATCTATATATTTGTCTAGTTCTTTTTTTAGTGTTGGATTCCAATCATAAGATTTTTGCTTTCCTGTTTTTGTTTCTCGTATGTTATAACCACGTTTTCCCTTAATGTCTTTTACTCTAAATTTTAGTATATCTGATATTCTTAAACCTGTATAAATACCAAAACAAAACATCATGTAATCACGTTCACTCTGCTGTTTTAGATTGGATGCTATTCTTTGTATTACTTCAGTATCTCTAATTGGCTCAACATAGTTCATTTGTGCCACCTTCTTCCATGTTTGGATCTAGTATGATCTTAAAGTCTCTAAACTTTATAAAAAAGTCATATCCATCTTCGTTTACTGCAATTACTCCACCTTCTCTAGATAATACATGTTTTAGAATATAGTTTGTCCCATTTGTTGTTTGGATTATCTGATTTTCTCTTAATTCAATCATATTCTTTCCATACCTCGCATTCTGTAATTTCTACCTTCTTTGTTACTGATTTGAATTAAAAAGTTATAATCATTTTGTGTAACCATTTCTTTTAATCTTCCTGCTATTGATTCATTCATCTTAAACATCTGATCTATAAAAAATTCACTTGTTATAATAACAGGTTTTCTGTATTTGTATCGGTAGTCTATTATTTCATATATAATGCCGAAGTCTTTTTCATTTACTGTATTTCCTCGAACTGTATTTTTTAGGAAATCATCTATGATGAGATAATTACAGTTTTTGTATTTGTACATTTTCTTTTGGTACTCTTCTTTTTCAATCATATTTTGTTTTATATAGATCATATCTTCTGTGTATGGCATTAGTTCTATCCATGCACCTTTATCTAGTAGTACCTTTGCAATAGAAACTGCAAGATGTGTCTTTCCGCTTCCAGTTTGACCTAAAAGTAGTATTGAATTTATACCTTTAGCATTTACAAATTCTACAGCTTTCTGTTTCATTCGTTTTTGGTACTCATCTTCTACTTTGAAATTATCAAATGTGTAATCCGAATAAGCCTCACTAAATAGTTCTTTTATTCTTGCATTTTTCTTTACAGCCATGTAATCATTAAAACAACTACACCTTCGAGGATATTCATTCAATTCATAGATCCAACCGATGCCATCACAAATATTGCATTTAGATGATTTCGTTTCCGATGCTGTCGTAGAGTTTTCCGTTTTTCTCTTTAAATTCAGTCTTTTTATTGTTTCCAACAGCTGTTCCATAAAATCCTCCTCTTGACTTATTTTGCTCTACTGCACTTACTACCCATTTTCTAATTGCTAAATAATGGTTTTTAGCTTTGTAGCCTTTCATTTCAATGTACTCATCTAGGTAGGTTATTAGTTCTTGATAGTTTGGATATTCCTTTTGTAATTTTTGCAACTCTTCATCCTTCAGCATAACGTGTTTATACTCTCCGTATTTTCGTTTGCTGGCTTTTGCATTTTTTACATTAGGCTTATCAGCGTCAGCTGTATTATCTATACTACCCTTACCTAACTCTAGACTAGCCTTACCTAACCTTACCTGTGTATCCATTTGGTCTACCATTGGTATACCAAAATTATTATTTAGACTATATGAATTGTTATCCTCTAGCAGTAGCTGTGCTTTTTCCTCAAGATGTTTTGTTTCTTTATATCTGTCACTTCTTATATAGTTGTGTATTTTCCAATGTTTAATTACTACGATTCCACTTTCAAATGGAAGTATAAATTGTTTTGCAATTAGTAGTTTCAGGTCATCATCTTTGCAGGAAACTAATCGCATGATATTTTTAGGATTATTTATAAATCCGTCATCATCTGCCCTCATAGAAAGATGGAAATATAGCAATTGTGTAGAATGTGGCATATCTAAAAATACATCACTATCAATAATGGTTTTTGCAAACATTCTTCTTTCAGCCATGTTTCCCTCCATTTCTTTATTTGAAATCTCTTTACTTTTCTACTAAATCATAGTAAAATGATTGTAGAACATATATTCATGTGTTTTGTAGAATTATCTATTTTCGATTGCAGTTGGAATAGATAATTCTATTTCATTTTTTACTAATTTTTTTATTTCCAATTTTTCCACGTCCTTTTTTATTTCTTTTTCTTTTTTCACTACTTTGATATATATCTTCGATTATTAGTATGATTATAAAACCTAGAATTAGTATCAGATATTCCCCACCTATTGCCTCATATCCTCGTTGGACATATGCATAATGTATTGCTACTTTTGTTAGAATAATTGTCAACACAATGATTATCAACTGTATCAGTCTTATGATGATTTTCTTTTTGTGTTTCTTCTTCATTGCTTGTCTCCCCTCTTAAATATTTTATTTTTGTTGGATCAGTTAGATCTTTGCCTTCATTATCTTCTAAAAATTTCAATAATGCTGTTTTTCTAACTTTATAACTTCCTAGCTTTAATGCAGGTAGCAATTCTAAATTAATCAGTTTATATACATAGTCAGGGCTTGTCTTTATTAATTTAGACACTTCTTTTACTGTAAAAAGTACATCTTCCATTCTTCCCTCCTAATATCGACATATTTTTACCTTTTTCGCACAATATATTGTGCAACTAGCTAAAAAAAATATCTTTAATGTTTTTGTTTAATGCTATGGATAGATTATTCATTACAGTTCTTGTTACATTTGTGTGTATTCCTCTTTCTAATTGTGATATTGTGTTTCTTGATACTCCTGATACTTCTGACAATTTTTCTTGCGACATATTTGCCTCTTTTCTGTATTTTTCTAAGTTGTTCATACCATTTTCGCTCCTTTCTTCTAAATTATTCGCACATTATATTGTGCTTATATCGATATTTATATTACAAATAATTTTTATTGTCAAGTATTTTATGCAATTTTATTTTTTTATAAAAAAACACTTGCTTTTTTGCACATTTTATTGTACAATGCTAATACAAAAGGAGGTAAGGTCATGTTTATAGGCGAAATCATTAAAGAATATAGAACAATACATCATCTTTCACAAAGAGAATTTGCATCTAGGACATCATTAAGTTCTTCTTATATTAACACTTTAGAAAAAGTATATAATCCAAAGACTAATAAACCTTATTCAGTTACTACTGATGTTGCAAAAGATCTAGCCAATGCTATGATGATGCCAATAGAAGAATTAATATATAAACTTGATGATACACAGGAATTTGAAGTTAATTCAAATCAAATGCACATTGTCCGAGTTCCTATTTATCGGTACTATTCCCGCAGATACTCCTCTTGATGAAATTGAAGATATAATAGACTACGAAGAAATAGCTATAAAACCAGATGACAATCGAGAGTATTTTGGATTAGAAATTTATGGAGACAGTATGTCCCCTGATTACAAAGATAATGATCGCATTATTTTTAGAAAACAATCTGACTGTAATAGCGGACAAGACTGTGCTGTAATAATAAATGATGAAGATGCTACTTTCAAAAAGATTATAAAACAAGACAACATTTTACTACTGCAGTCAATAAATCCTGAATTTAAACCTATGCTTTGTAATAAACGATCTATTAAAATTTTAGGTGTAGCTTGTAAATTAATTAGAAGCATTGATTGTGATTAATCAAGCTATTTATTTGATTTAAAAAAAGATAATCTGCTTTAGTTTGGAGACCAATCAGATTATCTTACAATAAATCACACAATTACTTGTGTAATGTCTATACATTTATTATAACACAAGAATCTAGCCTTACACAAGTAAAAATAATAATTTTTACGAATGGAGGTTATTTTTTATGGCACAAGTTAGTGTTAGAAAACGTGGAAACAAATGGCAGTACACGTTTGAAAAAGCAAAAGTTGATGGAAAAAGACAATTTGCTAACAAGAGCGGTTTCGCTACCAAAAAGGAGGCTTTAGAAGAAGGCACAAAGGCTTTAGCAGAATATAACAATGCAGGATTACACTTTACACCTTCCGAGATTTCTGTAGCTGATTACTTTGACTATTGGATAGAAGAATATTGTGTAATCAATGTTAGATATTCTACTAAACAAGCATATGAAAATATTATTAAAAATCATTTAAAACCTAGAATACGGACATTATAGACTGAAATCTGTAACTCCCCCTATTCTTCAAAAAGTAATCAATGATATCTATGTAGAAAAAGGATTCACAAAATCCTTCATGAAAAATATTGTAAAAGTTCTAAAAGGATCATTTAGATATGCAACAGATACAGCAAACTTTATAAAAATAAATCCTGCACTTAATATTTCAATGCCTAAATACAATCAAAAACAAGATGAGCCTATGTATATATTCACAAAAGAAGAAGTTAATACAATTCTAAAACGATTCGAAAATACACCATATCATTATTATGCTTTCTTAACAGCTTATTATACAGGACTTCGAGTTGCTGAAGTATATGGTTTGACTTGGGAGGATATTGATTTTGAAAATAAAACAATAACAGTTAATAAAAATGCTATTAAAATAAATCAAGCCAAGCAATCGAAACGTGGTGGCATACGAGGGAAAGCAAAAACAAAATGGTACTTTAGTGATTGCAAAACCACCTCTTCATATAGAACTGTAAAAATTGGCGATACTCTACTTGATGCATTGAAAGAATATAAACATTGGCAGGATGAAAATGAGAAAGAATATGGAGACTTTTATATCAAACATTACCTAAAAGAAGAAAAAATGCCTAATGGAAAAATTTTATACTTACTTGTTCATGCTGATGCATCAACACCAGTTGCATTACCTCAAACCTACCCTGTTTTTATAAAACATGATGGCACATATCAGGGAACAGATAGTATGAAATATCCATTTAAAATAATTCACTATGAACTTGGTATAAATTGCAGGTTTCACGATTTTAGACACACTCATGCAACTATGCTGATTGAAAATGGTGCAGACATCAAGTCAGTTTCAAAAAGGCTTGGACATTCTACTATTAGAACTACTTATGATACCTATGTAACAGATACAGATAAAATGCAAAAAGACACAGTTGATTCCTTTGAAAAAATTGGATCATTAGCAGTATAACAAAAAGAAGGTGCAACTACCTTCTTTTTGTTATGTCTTTACTATTTTTCCAATATTTGTAATGGAATAATAAAATACTTTCAAAAAATCGCTCTGTTAATATCATTACAACAGGATTTGAAAATTATATTATAAAATTGTTGTTGTAGTATTAACAGGAATCAGGTGGTTATTTTGAAAGTAAAAAAGATTAATGGAAAATTAAACATAATTGGTAAGAATTTAAGAAAATATAGAGAGTTACGAGGTTTGACTCAAAGAGAGCTAAGTGAAAAATTAGAATTGCTCGGATTAACAATTTATCATACAGATATACACAATATTGAACATGGAAATAAAACTGTACGAGATTATGAAATTAAGGGATTTTGTATTGCTTTAAGAATTACACTAGAAAATTTATATGAAGATACTGATAAGGAATATGAATAGGACTTTATTTATTGTCCTATTCTTTTTATTTTTTGAATTAACATATACCAAAAACTCCTATCCACTCTTTCTGTTATATTGTTTTCTAATTCTAGTATAGCTTTTGGATAAACTTCATCATATATGTTATTCAATACCCTATTTAGATCTTTTACTTCAAATGGCTTACTTAAATAGTGTGATATTTTTAATCTTCTTATATCATTAAAATATCCTATTACTCCTGCAGAAACAATAAAGAATATTGGCTTATATTCACTATCCATATATTTTTCTACAACATCTAATCCAGTCCAACCATCTTTCTCTTTTATATCTGTAATAACTACATTAGGTTTTAATGTGTCAATTAGATACATTTCATCATTTCTGTCTCTTGCCATTCCTATTACCTGGTATCTTTCGTTTTCTTCTATCCACTTTTTCATCATGTCTACTAACACTTCATTATCATCTGCTATTACAATTTTTAGAACTTCATCCATTTTTCTCTCCTTTTTGTTGCTATGTTATTAACAAGATAAGTAAAAAAAATATTACTCTTATTCTCGTGATCATTATAATAAATAACCTTTGAAAGTTTTGTCGAAATGTGTTGATTTTCAAAAATCTTCACTTTTAGCAAGTAGCTTTTATAGTATAACACAGTTTTTTCTTCACTTCAAGCAACTAGTTGGCAAAATCAAAGTTTTTCAAAAATCTTCACATTTAGCAAGTATAGTAAAAATTTTTCTTGATATACTTTTTTAGAAAGGATTGATAGAAAAATGTTACTTTCTGATGCAATACGTAAAAGAATAAATAAATTGTTAAAACAAAACAATATGAATATTTGGAAACTTTATAAGGCTACTGGTGTACCTGCATCTACACTTTCATATTTTATGAACGGAAAAAGAGAACTGATAAATTTAAAAACTTTACTACATATTTGTGAAGGACTAAACATCGAGTTAAAAGATTTCTTTGATGATCCAATATTCAAAAATGTTGAGCAAGATTAGATAATACGTTATTCTTATGAATACGTATTATTTTTTATATATCCTCAAAATAATAATGGAAACCATATCCAGTTATTCGTGCATCAGGATGCATTTCCCTATATTTTCTTTCTTGGCATCTTGCACATTCTCTATACTCTTTTAGATCTTCTTTATTTTTTACTTTCCACTTTTTAAATTCGCTTTTTAATGGTTCTGCCCAATCTTCATAACAGTCTAAATATCTATGATATACTTTATTTTCATTATCATAATTTGTCCCTGATATTAAAGCTAAATCATTATCAAGTATCTGCTGACAGAATTGCTTAATTTTCATTTCTTGACCATCTTCATCAATTACGATGACTTCTTTATCTCTTAAACTCATTATTACCACTTCCTATTATTATAATGCTATAAAAGTAAATTATTATCCAGTTAATTATTTTTTTGCTTAAATTTATTATATTTATCTCTTAATGGTCTATGATATTTATCTTCTAAAAATTTTCTATATGCTACAGCCTCTTCAAAATTAATAAATGATTTTTTATAAACAGTTCCTTTTACTGTTAGCTTTGCTGTCCATCTGTTATTTCTCGTTTCAAAATGTACTCCTCTTACTCCACTAGTATTATTACTAAATGGCTTTGTATTATATAGTGATACCTTATGAATGCAACCACAAGATTTGGTTTGATTGTATAATAAATTAGAGCCATATACCTCTATGTAATTTCCACAATCGCAAAGACATCTATACTTTGCTTGTGACAACTTTGACTTTGCTAATTGCTCTATAACTACTAAATTTCCAAATCTTCTACCTATAAGGTTATCATAGTCAATGTTTTTCATTATACAGCCACAACTTTTGGTAGTCCCTTTTAATAAACTATTCAAACTAACTTCCTTTTGATTACCACATTCACATTTGCACTTGCATCTTTTCTCATCTCTATAATTGGATGAAACTTCTATAATTGTTAATTTTCCATATGTCTTTCCTATATAGATTGAATAATCTTCTTTTCCATAAGTTCCATCCTTATTTCTTTTTCTTTCCATTTTAATCACCTATTAATCTAATCATTCGTTATGTAGCATATTACAATAAAAGCAAGTAATTATCAACTAATTACTCGCTTTTTGTCGATTTATTTTTATACTCTATCTAAAAACTGTCAGCAACTTAAAATTTAGGATGACAAAATGCTGACATTTGCCTTTTTTTACATCTCTGTAACCGCTGTAATAGGCTATTTTCCGCAACAATTCTTGTACTTTTTACCACTCCCACATGGACAAGGATCATTTCTACCGATTTTTGGTTCTTCATTTACAACAGTTTGACTAAACTCAGGAGTACTAATTTTTTTACCGCCATCTACACTATTAATAGCCTCTAACGCTGCACCAGTAATTTTAGCAGCCTCTTGTCTTTTAACATCTCCATTTTGATTTCTAATATTCATTAAAAGTTTAACAACATCAACCTTTATATTAGCAATCATCTCTTCGAACATATCCATACCTTCAACTCTATATTTTACAACAGGATCTTGTTGTCCATATGCTCTAAGACCAATACCATTTTTAAGTTCATCCATACTGTCAATATGATTCATCCATTTTTCATCAACTACTTTAAGCATAACAACTCTTTCAAGTTCTCTCATTCTTTCAGAAGTAATTTCTTCTTCTTTAGATTGATATTTTTCTAAAGCTTGCTTTTTTAGTTCTTCTATAATTGCATCTGAATCTTTTTTATTTTCCTTAATATATTCAGACATATCTAATCCGAAAATGTTTGTTATTTCGGCATTTAAAGATTCTACATTAACAGCATTATTATCTTTTTCTATAAACATTTGGACAGTTTCTTCTGAAATTGAATTAATCATACTTAAAATATTTTCATTAATATTTTCTCCATCTAAAACTTGTCTTCTTTGTTTATATATTATTTCTCTTTGTGCATTCATAACATCATCATATTTTAATACATTTTTACGAATACTAAAGTTTCTGCCTTCAACTTTCTTTTGAGCATTTTCAACTGCTCTTGAAATCATTCCAGCTGCAATTGGCATATTTTCATCTGCACCTAATGTATTATATACTTTTGTTATTGCATCACCACCAAATATTTTCATTAAATCATCATCTAGACCAATAAAAAATCTTGATTGTCCAACATCTCCTTGACGTCCAGCACGTCCTCTTAACTGGTTGTCAATTCTTCTTGATTCATGTCTTTCTGTACCTATAATTTTTAATCCACCTGCATCAATTACTTTTTGTTTTTCTTCTTTTATTTGATCATCATATTTTTTTACTAATGTATTAAATTGTTCTCTTGCTCTTAATATATCTTGATCATCTGTTTCATAATATGTATTTGATTCTTCTATTAAATTAGCAGGAACTTTATTTCTTCTCATTTCTTCTTTTGCTAAGTATTCACTATTTCCACCAAGCATAATATCTGTACCACGTCCTGCCATGTTTGTTGCTATTGTTACAGCTCCAAATTTACCTGCTTGTGCAACTATCATAGCCTCTTTTTCATGTGATTTTGCATTCAATACTTCATGAGGAATTCGTGCTTCGCTTAATAATTTACTTAGTTTTTCAGATTTTTCTATTGATACTGTACCAATTAAAACTGGTTGACCTTTTTCATGACTTTCTTTTACACTTTCAACTACTGCTTTAAATTTAGCTTTTTCATTTTTGTAAATTACATCATTTTCATCATTTCTTATCATTGGCTTATTTGTTGGTATTTCTATAACATCTAGATTATATATTTCTTCAAATTCTGATTCTTCAGTCATAGCTGTACCTGTCATACCTGATAATTTATCATACATTCTAAAGTAATTTTGGAATGTTATTGTAGCTAATGTTTTAGATTCATCTGCTATTTTTACTTTTTCTTTTGCTTCTATCGCTTGATGTAATCCATTATTATATCTTCTTCCATACATAATACGGCCTGTGAATTCATCTACAATTAAAACTTCCCCATCTTTTACAATGTAATCTATATCTTTTTTCATTACACCATGTGCTCTTAATGCTTGATTAACATGATGTACTAATGTTGAGTTTTCTAAATCATTAAAGTTTTCTAATCCAAAGAATTCTTCCGCTTTTTCTATACCTTTTTGTGTTAATGATGCAGATTTTGCTTTAAGATCTATTATATAATCATATTTTTCATTATCTTCTGCTTGTTCAAAATCTTTAACATCTTCTTCAACTATTACTTTTGCTTCTAATTTTTTTACAAAGTCATTTGCTTTTTTATAAAGATCTGATGACTCATTTGCTCTTCCTGATATAATAAGTGGTGTTCTTGCTTCATCAATTAAAATACTGTCTATTTCATCTACTATTGCATAGTGTAATCCTCTTTGTACTAATTGATTTTTATAAATTACCATATTATCTCTTAAATAATCAAATCCAAATTCATTGTTTGTTCCATATGTTATATCTGCTGAATATGCTCTTTGTTTTGCATCAGGTTCCATTCCTGCAATAACTAATCCTACTGTCAATCCTAAAAATTTATATAATTTTCCCATCCATTCACTATCTCTTTTTGCTAGATAGTCATTAACTGTAATTACATGTACACCTTTTCCTTCTAATGCATTTAAATATACTGGTAATGTAGCTACTAATGTTTTTCCTTCACCAGTTTTCATTTCTGCTATTCTTCCTTGATGCAATATAATTCCACCTATTAATTGTACATCAAAATGTCTTAGTCCTAATGTCCTTTTTGATGCCTCTCGAACGGTAGCGAATGCTTCAGGTAATATATCATCTAATGTTTTTCCTTCTTCTAATTGCTTTTTAAAATATGTTGTCTTCTTTTTTAACTCACTATCTGTTAATTTTTGCATTTCTGCTTCTAGTTCATTAATTTTGTTTACTATTGGCATTATTCTTTTTACTTCTTTTTCACTGTATGTTTTAAATAATTTCATTTTTGCTACTCCTCCTAAGTTTTATTATATTTTTTAAAGACCTATATTATTTATCATATAACATAGTATTCTTTATAATATAAATTTCATAATATTTCTTTTGTAACTATATCATGAAAATTAATTTTTAGCAAGTAATTTTCAATTTTAGTTTTCAGTTTTTATTACTAGATTTCATTTTTTTAAATAATATAAAATTAAATATGTTGTAGTTTATTTTTAATGTAAATTCATAATTTATAATTTATAACATAATTTTAAATGGTGAGATTTGTGAGAGAAAAAAGCAAATTATTTTTTATAAATGGAACAATATTAACAATTACAGCATTATTGATGAAATTTGTAACATTAGTCTTTAATATATACATATCAAACAAAATAGGTTCAGAAGCGGTAGGAATATTTAGTTTAGTAATGACAGTATACTTATTTTTTATAACAGTTGCAACATCAGGACTAAGTATTGCAGTTACCTGTATAGTATCTGAAAAATTTGCAAAAGGAAACTTCACAGCAGGAATAAAAGCAATAAGGACATGTATCTTTTTTAGTATAATACTTGGAGGATTAGCAGGTATTTTAATTATTTTGTTTTCAGACTTTATAACAAAAACATGTTTACACAATATGGTTTCTAGTAAACCTCTATTTTATATTGCAATTGGTCTTCCATTTATTGCAATGTCATCTTGTATTAATGCATACTTTACATCTATTAGAAAAGCATATAAAAATGCTATTTCACAAGTTTTTGAATTTATTGTTAAAATTATTGCAACTATTATTTTATTAAAAATTAATATTTCAAATGGTGTTGAGTATATTTGCATTTCTCTTATTTTAGCTGATGTAATTTCTGAAATATGTTCATTTAGCTTAATTTTTATTTTATATTTAATTGATGTAAAAAATAAAAAATTAAGTAATGTTCGATCTTTTGGACAAAGAATAAATATTGTGAAAATAGCTTTTCCTGTTGCTATAACTTCATATATTCGTTCAGGACTATCTACAGTAAAACAATTAATAATACCAACTCAATTAGAAAAATCAGGATTGTCATGTACAAATGCTCTATCTAAATATGGCGTTATAAATGGTATGGTTATGCCTGTTTTAACTTTTCCAACTGTTTTAATTAATTCTTTTAGTATGCTTCTTGTTCCTGAATTTTCTACTTATTTGGCACAAGAAAATTATAAGTCTATAAATTTTATTGCTAATAAAATTTTTAGACTTACATGTGCATTTTCTGTATGTATTTGTAGTATTTTTTTGTTTTTTTCAAATGAACTCGGGCTGGTTATTTATCAAAATTTAGAAAGTGGTCATTACTTTAAATTACTTGCTCCTTTGATATTTTTTATGTATATTGATAATATAATCGATAATATTTTAAAGGGCTTAAACAAACAAGTTGGCGTTATGGTTTGTAATGTTATTGATTTAAGTGTTACTACTATTATAATTTACTTTTTGCTTCCTATTTTAGGAATTGATGGTTATATTATTTCTATTTTTATTAGTGAACTTTTGAATTTTAGTATTAGCTTATTTCAAATGATAAAATATACTAAATTAAAACCTAATTTTATTGATTGGATTCTTTTTCCAATGATTTGTAGTGTATCTGCTTATTTATTTTTAGCAGTATTTCACTTTAATTTTATTGATTTAACTTTTAATTTAATTTGTAACATTGGTTTATTTATTGGTGTATATGCTCTTTTATTTTTTATATTAAATAAGTTTATGTCCAAAAGGGATGTTTCTTTTTGGACATAAATAATTAATTAATTCCTTCAATTTTATATATACGAGCACCATAATAATTTTTTACATTTACAGTATATATTTGTATATTTTTATAATCTTTAAACCAAAAATTGAATCCAAAATAATATGATTGTGTAACCCATTCACTTATTGAAAAATCGCAATTTGGTTTTAATTCTGTATTATTATTTAATGAAATATCAGATGTATTTATTAATCTCGAAGATTTACCATACCATCCATTATCTGATAAAGCATCTACATATATAATAATGTATTTATATTTAGATATATCATCATTTAATGTTAATGTACTTCCTGCTGATGTTACACTATTAGAGCTAAACAGTGTTGTTCTTGTATTTACATCTACTGATGTTAATATTCTATTTAATTCATCTTTATTTGAATTTATTTGATTATTGGCATATGCTAAATTTGTTTTTAGCGTTTCTATTTCCTTTTGCATATCTGACATTGTTGATAGCATTGCTTGATATTGCTCTGAATTTATATTATCAGAGTTACTTCCTGTATCTGTTATTTTTTCGCCATCTATTGAAGCTAATTGTAAAGATTTATTTATTTCAAATTCATATGGATATTCTTTTAATTTTACAAATATTGATTCTGATTTACTTGCATCAATTTTAGGTAATAAAAAACTTGCTGTTTTTTGAGTCTTTAATTCAACATATTGCATTTCTTTATCTTGACAAAATCCGTCTGCTAAATATTGTAGTGTTGGCATTTGTTCATTTTCTGCCCAACTATTTATTTGCATATTTGTTATTTTTAAATTTACTATATCTGTGGCTTGTGCTTTTTGTGTTTCTTTTCTTGCTTCCTTTGATCTTGAAAATAATCCGTTATTACCTGTTAATGTTGCTAGCGTTATCCTCGCCAATATTAATAAAATTATTATTGTCATTATTAACGCAATTAATGTTATTCCTTTATTTTTATTTAGCTCACTCTTGTATGCTTCAACAAATCTTTTTAGTTTTTGTATAATTTTTATTTTATAAATTCTCCCTTTTTTTTAATCATTATACTATATTAATTTTTTCACTTCAACAGTTTTTAGTTATTTTTTAATACTATTATTTAAAAATAAAATTTAAACTTAAATTCCAAAAACACTAGACTGTTTAATTTTTTTATGTTATTATAATTTTAATCATATGAAAAAACAGGAGGTAAAAAATTGAAAAAAATGATATTAACAATAATATTACTTATAATTAGTTTATTTACATTATCATTTTTTAATAATGTAAAAGCTATTAATCTAAATTTAACAGATAACACAACAACAAATAGTACTAATGAGACAAATACAGCCAATCAAAATAATTCAAGTACAACAACATCTACAACAACAGTAAGCAGTATGCCTGAAGCAAATTTAGGCTTAACAAATATATTAAATATATTATTAATTGTTATTGGAATACTACTAATATTATTAGCAATAGCGATTTTAATAAAATTAAAAAACTAAGTTATATATTTGCATTATAATTGATATAATAATGTTATATAATTTTAAAAATTTAAAAATAGCTGTAAAAATTTAATGTTTTACAGCTATTTTTTTACATGTATATTTTGTCCAAATTTTAAAATACTATTATTAGATTTATAAAATAAATCTTTATTTTTTAAGGAGGAAAAGTACATGAATAAAAAATTTTTTGTTTCTTTAGCAGTATTATTATGTTTAGTTTTTTCTTTTTCTATGTGTTTTGCAACAAATGAATTAAGAGATGCAGCAGATGGCGTTAGAAATTTTGTTGGCGGTGTAGAAGATAAAGTCGAAAATGCAGCAAAAGATGTTTCTAATGCTTCAAAAGATGCGACAGGTTCTATAGAAAATGGTATGAATTCTTCAACAGATAATAAAATGTCAAATGGTATTACAACAAATAATAACAATAATAATGGACATTATAATGCTACTAGAACATCTAATGAAAGTACTACAATAATGGGTATGACTTCTACTGGTTGGACTTGGCTTATTATTGGTATTGCTGCTATTGCTATAATTGCTGTTGTTTGGTATTATTCAATGCAATTTACAAATAAGAATCGTAATGATGATTAATTTTAAGTTTAAGTTTTGGCTTTTTACAAAAATATCTAATTTAGAAAAAAGATATATATTTTTTTCTATAATGAAACTTATAAAATAAAAAACCGAAAGTTAAAAAATTAAATGTAATTGCAGTTTTGGATTTTTCGTGTTATACTAAATAAAATTCTATTTTTAGAAGAAATTTCTTAATTGGAGGTTTTTTAATGAACAATAAATTAATTGCGAAAAATCCTACTGCCTTTCATAATTATGATATTAATGATAAATTTGAAGTTGGCATTGTTTTAAGTGGTACTGAGATAAAATCAATAAGAAGCGGAAAAGCAAATTTAAAAGATAGTTATGCTATTATAAGAAATGGCGAAGTATACATAGTTGGAATGCATATCAGTCCTTATGAACATGGGAATATTTTTAATAAAGATCCATTAAGGGATAGAAAACTATTACTTAATAAAAGAGAAATAAATAAGTTGATTGGTCTTACTAAACAAAAGGGTTTTAGTTTAATTCCTTTAAACATGTATTTTAAGGGTAATCTTGTTAAACTTGAATTAGGTATAGGTAAGGGTAAAAAACTTTATGATAAACGTGAAGATATTGCTAAAAAAGATGCTGAAAGACGAATTAAACAACATATGTCTTTGAAAAATACAAATTATTAAGACTGTAAAAAGTAGAACTTTAACAGTCTCAATAAGAAAATAATATGATTAAGCCTTATTTTCTGACCCAAATACATTTATAATTTTATGTTTTACAGTTTCTTTTATTAATTCTCTTGCTTCTCCTAAGTATTTTCTAGGATCAAAGGCATTTGGATTTTCAGCAAAAACTTTTCTAATACCTGCAGTCATTGCTAATCTTAAATCTGTATCTACATTTATTTTTGATACTCCTGAAACACTTGCTTCATGTAATATCTCATCAGGAACACCTTTTGCTCCTGGTATATCTCCACCGAATTTATTGCACATTTCTACTAATTCAGGTATTACTGTTGAAGCTCCATGTAATACTATTGGTGTATTTGGAATTCTTTCTTTAATTTCTTTTAGAATATCAAATCTTAATTTTGCTTCTCCTTTAAATTTATATGCTCCATGACTTGTACCAATTGCAATAGCTAGTGAATCACATCCAGTTCTTTTTACAAATTCTTCTGCTTGTGCAGGGTCTGTATACATTGCGTCATTTTCTGATACATTTACATCATCTTCTATCCCTGCAAGTTTTCCAAGCTCTGCTTCTACTGTTACTCCATGCTCATGTGCATATTCTACTACTTTTTTTGTTATATTTACATTTTCTTCAAAATC
The DNA here is from genome assembly GCA_947646915.1 of uncultured Clostridium sp. GTDB lineage: Bacteria > Bacillota > Clostridia > TANB77 > CAG-508 > CAG-269. The sequence continues at coordinate 17,672 of CANSII010000032.1, forward strand.
ATATTTTGATCCATCTATCATTACTGATGTAAATCCATTGTCAATACACATCTTCGCTGTTTCAAAGTCTGGTCCATGGTCTAAGTGTATTGCTACTGGAATATTTGGGTGCTCTTCTACTGCTGCTTGTACCATTTTCATTAAATAATTTATTCTTGCATATTTTATTGCGCTTGATGATACTTGTAATATTACTGGTGAATTTGTTTCTGCTGCTGCATCTACTATTCCTTGTATAATTTCCATATTATTTACATTGAATGCTCCTATTGCATATCCTTCTTTCATTGATTTTTCAAACATATCTTTTGTTGTTACTAATGCCATTCTTCATTCCTCCTCTTTAATATTTTTATAGCTTTATTTTATTTCTAAAATTAAAATCTGTCAATAGTTTCGGTTTTTAACTTTTTTATTTTATAAATTTGATTATAGAAAAAACGCATTCAACAATGAGGTGTTATTCAAGTTAACCTGTTATATTGTGTTTCCATACTTGGATTTTCAGTATCTTAAGTACCTTGAAGAACGAAGTTTATAAATATTTATCTTTTTTCTATATAATTTAATATTATAAAATATTGCAACTTAAAATTTAGTGTAACATTTCTTTTAAATTTTTAATATTATATATCAAATTTTGAAAGGAGACAAATTATGGATTATGAATTAATGATGAATGGAAATGTTAAAATTGGACAAAAAGCTCCTGATTTTGAAGCAATTACAAGCTGTGGTCCAATTTGTTTAAATGATTATAAAGGTAAATGGTTAGTATTTTTCTCACACCCACGGAGATTTTACCCCCGTAAAGTCTTAATCTTTGGATGAATCAACGAAATGCCTGATATTGCTTGTAATTTTTAATATGGATAAAGTTAATCAAATTTTAAATTTAAGTAGCACAAAATCGATTGTCGAGCAATTTATTAGAAAGAAAATGAATATTGAAAGAATTTAAAGGAGTATGGATACCTTATGAAATATTAACAGATATAAAATTAAATGATAAAGAAAAAATAGTTTATTCAATGATTTTATATTTAAGTAAAGAGACAGATTGTATCATTTCAAATATGTATATAAGTGAATTATTAAATATTACCAAAATACAATCATCAAGAATTATTAATTCACTTAAGAAAAAAGGATATATAAAAGTAGAAATGATTTACAAAGAAAATTCAAAAGAAATAGCATTAAGAAAAATTATCCCTATATACAAAAATGTTAATACCTATAAACAAATTGCTACAAAACCTATTAACACAAATGTTAAAGAAATAATAAATAATAATAAAATATATAATAAAAATAGTCACAGATATAAAAGTGAAAGAGATTATAGTAATTTTGATTGGACCAGTTTATATTAAAATGACTTTTAATGTTATTATTTTCATAAAAAATATTATTTTGAAGGACAAAAAGATGTAATAAAATTAAAAGAAGAATTGAAATAAAAGTGAAAACCAATATAGATTTATTAATTTATATTGGCTTTTTTCTGATAGAAAAGAGACATCTATTTGACATCGCCATAAAGAAAGCGTATACCGATAAAAGCCACGCTTTTAGGCAGTTGTGTAGGTTCGAGACGTCGCCCTGATCCTGCAAAATCGCTTTTGGCAATTTTGATATAATCTCAACTATAACTTGTAATTTGTGTTTTACTTAAAACCAATTTACATTATCATTTCTAAGCTTTGATATATCACTATTTTTATATGGATTGTAATTATTTAAGTTACAACCAAATTCTTTTAAAAATGCTATTTTATTATGATTAGACCATCTAATAAGTGATAATCCATCAAATTCTTCTGTCTTTCCATTATTCATAGTGTTTTTAAAATACCACTCTACAATAGTTTGATTATCCTTATGAAAATATTGCTTAATATCCCATTTTAATACTTTTCCTCTAGTATTCCATTCATTAAACCAATGTTTTACTGTATTTCGATTTTCATATTTTGGACTCCAGCTTTCAACATAAATTACATTTTCTTCAAATATATCATCTATACCTAAATCTTTTTGTTGTAACCACATATCAAACCATAATCTAATTATTTTTTCTCTTTCTTCCATTTTCCACCTCTAAAACTTGTAATTTAGCGATTGCCTTTATAATCAATATTGGCTAATTTTGCTTATTTACATAAGTCTTTTGTTTGTATTTTATATTGTTTTCCATCTTTTATTGTATAAGTGCCACATTGTCTAAATTCAAAATCTACATTTTTTCTTATACATTGCTCTCTAATATCTAATACCCATTCATAATTAAATGGTCTAGCATTTATATCTGATTCTCCACCAACAACTACTAACTCAATATTATCAAGATATTTTTCAATGTCTATTTTCTCTAATAATGGCTGTGCTGTAATACATTTATGTTTTATTGGTAAATCTTTAAAAATTGATAATTTATAATCTGCAT
>CANSII010000033.1 GCA_947646915.1 uncultured Clostridium sp.
TTTAAATTTCTGAAGATTGAATAAACTAACTATTGACATTTAATAGTTGGTCTATTTTTAAATTAGTATCAATTACATCCTCTTTTTCATCAGCTGAAATTACTAGAAACTCTGGTTTTGCTTTTCTTTTACTATAGTCTTTTATTATTTGTAATCCTGTATATTTATGTTTCCTTACAAGGTCTGTTATGACTATTTCTGGTTTTAAATTTTCTATCATATTAATTTCCTCTTCATCTGTATAAGCAATACCTAGTATTTCTATTTCTTCAAACTTTAATAAATATTCTTCTAATATTTTACAAAAAATTTTATTATCATCTGCTATAATTATTTTAATTCTTATTTTTTCTTCCATAAATTCTCTACCTTTACATTATTTTTTGTAAGATAGAATATTTTTAGATTCAATTGCTATTTAATGTAATTCTTTTCTAAGCATAAAACCCAGTTTGTAACTTACCACTATAATTTATTATAAAATGATTAAAATGCAGAAAGGAGTTACTTACATGGGTGTTATTCGTAAATTAAACGATAATGTAAATATTGTCGGTTCAAATATAAAAAAGATTCGTGAAGAACAACAGCTATCTCAACCAGATTTATGTAGAAAGCTCGAATTGCTTGGTGTTACTATGTATATAGCAGACATCTATGAAATAGAAAATAATAAAAGACTCATCAAAGATTTCGAGATTAAAGCATTTTCTATGGCTTTAAATGTTAGTCTTGATACATTATATGATGATACCGAAAAATTCTTTGAACACTAATTGATTATTAGTGTTTTTTTGTATATCTTTTTCAATATTTTCTAATACTTTATATATAAAATCTTTTATAATTCTATCTCTATTTACTTTATATTTCAATGTTCTAAAAAAACTATTTCGTATATAATACTTTTCTATTATTCTATATAATCTTGTTTTAAAAATTTTTGTTATTTCTTCATCATAATTATTAAAACTTTTTATTTTTTCTACTTCTTTTTCAATATTAAATTGTTCTTTTGGTATTGCATTTCTTATAATATGTTTTAGTAATATTCCTATTTCAATTATTTCTTTGTTATTTATTCTATCTTCTATATTACTTATTATAATAGGATTTAATAATATCTCATTAATAAATATTTGATTTTTTTTAGTATAGTTTAATGGTATATAATTTTTCAGCTCCACTAAAAAATTGATTTTTTCATAAAAAATGATATAATCATATTCTACATTAGCTTTCTCATTAAATTCTTTTATTCTTTCCTTGTTTATAATAGTCTCCAAAATATCTATCTTAAATTGTGTTTTTTTCTTAATATCTTCGGCTATGTTGTTTTTGTCTTTTACTACGATAAGCACTGTGCCTTTTGTCATATTTTCTATTTTTCTCCTTTTTAGTTAAAGACATATTATTTCCTACATCATCAATTTCAAGTTTATCTTTAGGTAAAATACCTAGTAATTGTCTTAATTCTATTGGAATCACTATTCTTCCTAACTCATCAATTCTTCTTATATAATGACCTATATCATTAATATTTAGTATTGTTTCTTTTATTTTATTTACTTGAACATCAATTTCAACATCACCATTGATTGTATACTTACTCTTGCCTATTTCTTCTTTTTCTACTAATATGTCTAATTTTCTAAGCATAATACTATTGTTTTCAATATAAATTTCAAACTTATCTTTTTCTTTAATCCCATGTCTTTCTCTTCGGTCAAATTCTATTGTAACTCTTCCTAATTCATCAACTTCTAATAATTCTTTTTTACTTTTTTCTTCTACTTTCATAGATCTTTCCATAATTATTCCTCTCTTTCTTTTTTACAAACCCAGTTTGTAATCATAAACAAAAAAATATCTTATGGCTTTTTCTACATCTATTTCTACATATAAAATTTGTTTATTATTATATATAAGCCAAATTTCTATACTATTATTAAATATCCTCTCCTTTCTTGTTTTATATTATCATATTTTATATTTCTCATAATTTTTCATTTATTAATTCTTTCAATTCTTTTATATATGCTTCCCATTTTTCTACATCATTTTTATTGACAAAATATTCATATAACTTTTTTCTCTCTGTTTCATATTTTTTATAGTCTTTTTTAGTTTTTTCCAATAGTTTTACTGTTTCTGACGATAGCTCTTCTATTTTGTCATTCTTCAACTTAATTCCTCCCAAAATATGATTATTTCCTATATTATAGCACTTTTCATTTATTAGTCAACCGTTGCAGTAGTCGAAAAGTATTCTTTCGTAGTATTTTCAATGCAAAGAAAATTTTCCGACATTTTTTTACAAATTTTACAAATAAAAATACTAGAATCTTTAAATTCTAGTATTTTCTGCATTTTTTTGATTTTAAATAACTTAAATTAACTATTTAGAGCATTATAAATAGCAATATTGGTTAGCTTATAAATTGATAATCCATATCTATCTCTAAACTTTTCTAATTCTAAATAAGAACTTTCTCTTATTGCAAAATTATGTGATTCTGAAATTTCATTTTCTGGTCTTTCATATACCTGTACATTTTCTGTTTCAATCATTTCTAATATTGCTATATTGACTAGTTTATTAATTGAAGCATCATATATATCTACTAATTTTGCCAATTTTTCATACAATGAACTATCTATTTCTATTCTTCTTTTTATAAGTTTATCTTTTTTCAACAAATATTTATCAAAAGTATTCATTTATACCACCTCACACAACTATTATAGTGTCCTAAAACAATATTTTTAATTCCTATGAGGTGGTATTTTCGACTACTACATTATTATACTTTATTATTTTATATTTTTCCTCATATATTTTTTACATCTTTATTTTTAAAATATGCAAATGTTATCAACATAATAAATATATAACTTACTAAACAAATCATAATAGAAAAATCAAATTTTAAAAAAGATACTTCTGGCAATTTTCCATACAAATACATTGTAAAATCCCAGTTTACAGGTAATAGATATTTTGAAAATTCCATATTTTCATTTAAGTAAAATATATTTTTAGATAAATATGTTAATATTCCTAATACTATAGAAAGTGCTGTATTACTAGATATTGTGCTTATTGCAAAAGTAATACTTAAAACTAATAAATACATAGGAATTTTTGCTAACATTAAAATAATTACATTGCAAAATACATTTATTTCCATAACTCCTTGTGTATTAAAATTATATTGAATTAATGGCTTACTATAGTCTTCAAATCCATATACACATCCACCTACTAAAAATTGAACTATTACTATAAATAGAATTAGTATTATTGCTAGTATAATAGCTGCTATTAATTTTGATAAAAGGATTTTCCATCTTTCATGTGGTTTTACTAATAATAATTTTATTGTTCCTTTATTGAATTCATCACTTACAATAGAGCCTGAAACTATAACAATTACTAAAATTATCAATATTTCATAAAATTGAAATATATTATTTAACATATCTCTTGCATTATCTGGTTCAAGTGTTGGTATATTATTGTATATTTTATATTCTAATTCATTTGCATTTGCTAGTATTTTATTGTACTGTATTTTTTCTTTATAATTATATTGTTCATAACTTTTTGTATAAAATTTTAATGCTTGTTTATTATCCTTATATGCTTCTATTAATGTGTTTCTATCACTTTTTTCGTAACTGATATTTTGTTCTAACCTTATTTTTAGAAACTCCAAATCAAATTTATATTGTTCCATTTGACTTTCAAGGTTATCTTTCTGCTCTTTATTTTTTTCTTTTATAATTTCCTTTTCGAGATTTTCAATATTTGCTTCTAACTCTTTTATTTGAAAATTTATAAAATCTCTCCACTTGTTTTCTTTTAATGGATTAAAAAAATCGTTGTATGTTTTCTTTACTTTCTCTAATTTTTCGTTATCTTTCGTTTGGTATGTATAAATATTAATTTCTTTTAGCATTTGCTCTATTTTATTTGTGTTTTTTACTATTGCTCTTTCTTGCCAAGATCCTAATGGATATTCTCTTTCTAGGTTTACCATATCTAATTTTGTTTTGACTTCTATATATTCATTTATATTTTTTACATTATCTAGTTCTTTTATTTTATTTCCTAATTCTATTTGTTCTTGTTCTCTTGCTTCTTCAGTATGATCTATTACAATTCCACCATAAATGTTTGTGCCAATAATAGTATTAGCAATTATTATAAGTGCTATTATTGTGAATAATATATATATTACCTTTTTCTTAAAAATCTTTGAAAGTTCATTTTTTATTAATTTAATCAATATTATTCCCTCCTATCTTTTTTAGAAAAGCATCTTCTAATGTTATTTCTTCTTTTGTTATTGTATATACAGTAATTTGATTTTTTTCCAATTCTTTAGTAATAGCAGGAAGTTCTACTTTGTTTGCATATACTTTAATATGCTCGTTATCTAAAATTTCATATCTATTTTTTACAATATCTTTAGCCTTTTTTGAATCATTTATTTCTAAAATATAACTCTCTTCTACTATTTCATTTTTTAACCCTTCAATATTCATTTCTTCCACTATTTCTCCACTTTTTATAATACAAACTTTATCACAGCTATTCTCTAACTCACTCAAATTATGACTGGAAATAAGTATTCCTATTTTTTCTTCATGAGCTAATCTTTTTATCAAATTCCTTATCTCTATAATTCCTTCTGGATCTAATCCATTTGTTGGCTCATCTAAAATTAATAAATTAGGTTTATGCAGTATTGCTTGTGCAATTCCCAGTCTTTGTCTCATTCCTAAAGAATATTTAGATACTTTGTCATGTATTCTATTATTTAATCCTACAATTTTTACTACTTCATCTATTCGGCTATCATTAATTCCCTTATAACAATTTTTAGAAATTTTTAAATTATCATATCCTGACATATACATATATAAATCTGGACTTTCTACAATAGTTCCTACCTTTTCAATTGCTTTTATAAATTCTTTTCTTATATCATACCCATTAATTTGTACAAATCCTTTTGTAATTTTTTGCAATCCTAATATTAACTTAATCGTGGTAGTTTTTCCTGCTCCATTTGGTCCTATAAATCCTACAATTTCTCCCTTTCTTACTTCTAATGATATGCCTTTTAGAATATCTTTTTTTCCTATTTTTTTACAAAGTTTATTACATTTTAAAACAACATCATCCATATTTATTCCTCCTATATGATAGAGATAAAAGTTAAAAAAAGGTTACAACAAAATGAAAAAAAATAAAATTTTTTTGTTTTGTTGTAACTTTTTCCAATTTCAATTCTCTATCATAGGAGTATATATTAGGAGGGATTACTATTGAAAATACTAATAATAACAAATAAACTAAAAACTATGACTATTATCTCAAATTTTATAACTTTAAATATTAGTAATAATATTTCGATATTGTTAGCAAATGATACACAATCAGCTAAATTAATACTTAGTGAGCATAATATAAATATGATAATTTGGGAAAATGACATTTTTGATTTAAATTTTTATAAAGAGAATCTAACTTTTATACCAATTGTTCTTGTAAATGATTTTTACAAGAATGATACATTTACTTTAAAAAATTTTAAATGTGTTTCGCTAGATAATTTAACTCATTTATCATACTTTATACATAAATACACATCTTTGTCTGATACTTTTGAAAATACTAAATTAGCAATATTAAAAGAATTGATGTATCTTGGTTTTAATGTAAAACATAATGGTACAAAATATATAACCGAATCCATTTTAATTTTAAAGTTTTATTATAAAACTAATAATATTAAAGATATTTATTCTATTGTTGCTCGAAAACATAATACTACTAGTAATAATATAAAATCAAATATATTAAAGTCTATTAATTATATGTATTGTGAAACTGATTTTTCAAAATTGGAAGTATATTTCTCTTTGGCAGAAGATATAAAACCTACTCCAAAGCAAATTATATTAACTGTATTGAAGAACATTTAATTATTATTTTAAGGATATTGTCGAATTTTCCTCTTATTTCACCTTATATGGACTTTTTTGGAAACATTTGGTAATATTGTATAAGACACTTCAAGAAGTATTTGGGTGTTAAATTACATAAGTGGAATTTTTTCTAAATTCTTCTTATGGCACTATTGCAGAATGCCACACATATTTTAAGGAGGATTTCATTATGTTTAAATTCGCAAAAAAAGGATTCGTTGGAATGTGTATGGCAATGATACTTGCTGTTACAGCAGTTGTGCCGGCCTTTGCCGCAGAGGCTTCAGAAGCTCCTAAGGCTTCCATAGCTTCTGATACTATCGAAGTCACTTCAGGTGATTTGCAGATGGTTGATGTAACTGATGATGGCCCGCAGGCTAGAGGCTCTTTGTCTGGTTACAGATCAATCAATGTGTCAGGCTCTGGTACTGGTTCGTTTGTCGTTGATGTAAGTGGCTCTTGGAGTCCTTGGGCTGGTTGTACTCTTAAAACCAGCGGTTTTTCATCAAATGCGACAATAGAGATTAGTGTTTGCTACGGCGATGATGTAAAATGCACTAAAATTTTAGGACCTAATTCCGAGGTAAAGAACATCGCTATGTTAAATGTTGATGCAGGCGGCTACACCGTTAAAGTCAACATCAAAAACAACTCAAACACAGGAAACATTCAGGTTTGGATCTATTAAATCACACAGTTGATGTAACTTGTTAAACTTTGCAAACTTGGCATTCTGCGATAGTAAAGGGGAGCAAAATCGCTCCCCTTTTCATTATATTTCTATTATTTGTGCTTGATATTCTTTTAAACTTTCATATATTTTCTGTTTAGTTTTTCCTATGTATGAGTTTTCATTCATATATAATTTTTGATTTTCAATTTTCATATTAGAGCTAGAAAGCGAATCTTCCCAGACTGTTTTATAATTATTTAATTCTTTTTCATTATATCCACTAATTACTGTTCTAGCATTTATACATACATCATTTTTATTAAATGTAAATATAATATTATACTCAATTTCTTTTCCATTATCATCTAGGGTATATGTTGCAATCATATTTGTACTATCTATTCCCTGTTTTATATTCCCTGTATCAAAGTTATACAAAATTAGTTTTCCATCTTCATTTTTTATGAACCTATATGGACTTAATATATATATACAAAATATTGCTATTATAGTGATAGCAGTTATTAGCATAGTAATTATTATATTGATTACTATTTTTCTTTTTATGTTTTTTATACATTTTATTTCTTTTTCTCTATTATCATTCGTTTCTCTTTCAAAAAGTTCTTCATTTGTAAAAAATTTATTTTCTTCTTTAATGCTCCTTAATATTTCTGAACATCTATCGCACTCCTTTAAATGTTCTTCTATTTCTTTCTTACTTGTTTCAGTAACCATGTCCTCAACATACAAAGGTAATAAATCTTCTATTAAACTACAAGTGTTATTTGGATTCATCTGTAATACCTCCTTTTAAAAGTTTTTCTAGTTCTTTTTTTCCTCTATGGTAAACAACTTTACTCCATGATACATTTCTTCCTGTAATATCAGCAATTTCTTTAAAAGAAAATCCTAACAGCCTCAAATACATTACATTTTTCGTAATCTCATCTATATTTTGTAATTTTTTGTATAATTCGATTTTTTCTTCATTTAAAATATATTTTTCTTCAAATGATATTTCTTGTATATCTTTTTCATTTAATTCTGCTATTTTAAATCTTTCAATTTCTTTGCACTCTTTATAGTATAAATGCTTTGCAATTATACATAGCCATGTGCATATTGTACATTTGCCTTTAAAGTTATCAATCTCTTTAATTGCTATACAAAATGTTTCTTGTGTTAATTCTTCTGACAAATTGGTATCATGTGTTAAGCTCATTAGATACTTAAATACTGTATTATAATATTTCTTACAAATATACTCTATGTCATACATTATTTTCCTCCTTATAAAAGAATGCTCATAATATCCTATCAAAAATCTATCTACTTTAATTACATTTAATTATATGGATAAATTATATTTTTTTAGTATACTAAGGATATTTTTACTTGATTCAGATGTATTTTCTTTTCTAAAGTTAGAAGTATCTACAATTAAATCCATTAAACTACTATTTTCATAATCTACAACTAGCATATTATCATTATTTTTTATATGTGGAACTTTAACAAAATATAATTGAATATCTTCATTTATATTTTTTGTATTTGAATATTCCTCTTTAAGATTATTTAAGTTATTCTTTATTTCATTTAGGTCTTCACTAGAAATAGTAGCAATTTTATTTCCCTGGTATTTTGAAATAATGTTCTTATCAATATCTTCAATATTCACTAAAAGTTCTTGGTTTTCATTACATGGAATCTTATATTCATAAACATCTCCATATCCATCTATACATTTTCCTTTTATTGTATTTGCTTCAGATTTTGTTGTATTACCACCATAACTACCATAGGCAATAATTATATCTTCATCGTAATCCATATTTACAATTAATGTAGATTCTAAATAAGAATAATGTTCTTCTACACTCTTTTTCAATTTCGCATCTTTAAATTCATACCTTATAACTTTATTTTCTATATCATCTGGAAACATTTCCTTTATTGAATTTGCATATTCTGAACCATCTTTAGGAATTTCATAACTTATGATTTCATCATTTTCAAAAATAAATTTGTATGGTATGCAGCTTCCTTCACTACTACGAATTTTTTCATGTTTCACATAATAGGATTCTTCTAAAATATACATATAAGCATATTTTTTATTATCTTTCTCTTTTATTCCAAATCCTTCATAGTCGTAAAATATCTGATAATCTTCTTTATATTTATCATAAGCTGCTTTATATTTTTCTTCTTTTAGATATTCAATTGCTTTATCATAAAGAAATTCATTATCTGTTATCCAATATCCATATTTTTCATTGCTTTTATTAGACAAATTAACATTAATGCCTATGATTGAAGCGATAATTAATAACACTATAATCAAAATAGTAAGTATAATTTTTATTTTTCTATTCATAATTTTTTACCTCCAAACAATTAATTCTATTTAATAAGATAATAGCACAAAAGTAAATAATCTTCAACAAACTATCTCATGTGAGTTGAAAACAATACTTTCATTCCTCCTATAAGATAGAGAACAAAATTTAAAAAAAGTTACAAAAAATCGCAACTTTTTTTAAAAAAATTAGATTATGAAATTTATCGTTATCATTATATATTAAAAAGCAAACTATTTTCTAGTCTGCTTTTGATTTTTAACAAGATATTGTCAATATATTTCCATTGTTATCAAAAATAGCAAATTCATCTTTGCTATAAAAAGTTTTATGAAGTTCTTTAGCAATTTTTACTCTATCTTTTAATTCATTATAAACTGCTGAAACATCATCAACAGTTATAAATAATGTAAATGTTGGTACTATTTCATCTGTTTTTAAAGTTGAGTATTCTTCAAGCAAATTTTTTTGCTCTTGAATCATTATAGAAATTTTATCCTTATTTAAAATAGCAAAATTTAAAATTTCTCCTTCTTCTGGAACACTTAATATCTTTTGAAATCCTAATTTTTCTTCATAAAACTTTATTGTTTCTTTTACATTTTTAACCATAATGTTGGTTGTTACCGTTTCATACATATATTTCTACCTCCAGTATGATTATAAGAAAAAAAAACAAAACTGTATTGTAAAAAACGGACATTATTTATAATTTTCTATTATCTTTAATGGAGAAATTCCTGTATATCTCTTTATTTCTCTTATTAAATGTGATTGATCATAAAAACCACATAAATTAGCAATATCTATTAAATTCATATTTTTTTCTAATATTAATGTTAAGCATAAATGCAACCTAAGTATATTTAATAGAACCCTTGGTGATACTCCAAAATTTACTTTAAATACTCTATATAAGTGTCTTTCATTATATCCTAATTTTTTTGCAATATCTATTACATTTTGGTCTTTAGGATTATTGTATAACCTTTCTACCATTATTACAAATGGCATTTCTATTTTATCCTTTGTCTTTTGAAACAAATAACCTTTTAAATATTCTATTCTTTCATTAGTATTTTTTAAATTCAATATTTTATCCAAACTAATTTCTTTTTCTATATTACTAAAAGGTATTTCATTATCCATTATTTTATCTGCTTCTATATTAAAAAGCATAAAAAATATACCTGGTTTCAATCTACCCCCCATATAGTCTATGTTTTTATTTAACTGAAAGGCTTCTGTTTCTTTACTAAATCCTGCAAAGCAAATCGCATTATTAGCAAAATCTATCACTATATCAATACAGGCATCTGGCAAAATGTTGTTATCTATAGTTTTATCTAATATATTCTTTGATTTCATTGTCCAAATACACATACAATAATTTTCAAGTTCTTTTATATTATATTCTACATATTCTATATTTTCCTTAAATTCTTTATCTAATAAATATGGTATCTGTTTTGGATAATACATATATTACTTCCTTTCAAAATTGTAGTTTATTAGTAATCTAATAGTTTTATAAATCTTTCAATATTTTCATTTAATATTTTTATTTCTTTGTTTTTATCTATATTCTTGATTACCATCTTTGTAATAAATTTATCAAAACCTTTTTGTTTTTGTATATCCATTTCTCCTCCAAAAGTATCATAAATAATGGCAGTATCTAACAAATCTTTTGGAATATTTTGCTCATAATAACTTTTCCAATTTTCATTAAAGCCGCAACAAATAAAATATGCTACTTTTTTTGATTTTAAGGTTTCAATATTATTAATCAAAAACTTTCCTATTTTTTTGTCTATCATTCCCATTCTAATTGGAGTACCGACAATAATTAAATCATATCTATTTATATCTTCATTTTGATTTAATATATTTACCATTTTAGAATCTTTTAACTGTCTATTTATTTCTTTAGCACATTTTTCTGTTGTTCCTGTTTTACTAGCATAAATAATTAAGTTTTTCAAATTATTTCCTCCTACTCGATAATTTGTAATTTACCGCTATACCTATTCTCCTCCTCCATCTGCTGGTAACAAACGGAAACGGGACTCTTCCTTTTCTTGCTCTTTTTCGTTTATTATATATATAACTAATGATAATGCAATCATTAAAACTAATAATTCATTTTCATATTTATTTGAGGTAGCTAAATAAGAGTGAGAATCTGCTTTAATTGAAAAAAGTGATTGTGAATATACAATTTTCTCTGATACTATTCCAATAATTTCTTCCCTATCTTTAATTTCATATTCTGATTTATTAAGTTTGACCTTCCAACCATTATCTAAAATATAGCCACTTTTAAAGAAATTTTTTTCTCTACCAAAAATCACTTCTTTGTCTCCTGCAATTTTAATTGTAAGTTCTCTTGTGTTATATTTATAGCGTCTACTTTTGTTTTGCTTAATAGTTCCAATTTCTTTTCCTTGCATTGTATAAATAGAAAAATGAGGTTTCCTAGAAATACATTTTCCTTTTGCAATATATTTTAAACTCCCAGTATTATCATAAATTTTAAATTTTCCATTCTTTTTATTATCTACTTCGATTTTTAATCCATTTTCATTTTTTCTATCATTACTAGGTTCATTAATAAATTTATTAAACTTATCCCAAAATTTCACTACTTACTCCTTATATATCTTAATTATATTTTATCTGCTATTTATCATCTCGATAATTACTATTTATCGAACTAATAAATACTTTAATTCATTAAGAAATCTAATATATTCATTCCTGCATCAGTACCTGTCTTATAAATCTCTGTATAACCACATTTAGTACAACTTACAGTAATAAACTTTTTATTTTGAACATCAAATATTTTTGCAAAGTTTCCTCCTGTAGCTTGAAATTGATCTTTTTCAAATTCTGTATTTCCACATTTTATACATTTCCATTCTGACATAATAAAATTTCTCCTTTAATTTATATAGTTTCTTCCATTTCTTCTTGACTATCATACATTTCTTTGATTTCTTCAATAGTTTTATCATTTACTATCTGATTAAAAATGTCATCATTAAAAGTTACTGCTGCCTCCTGCATAGAATATCTATTCTGATAAAAGAATTTTCCATTATAACTTATCATTGTTTCATAACATACATTATTAAAAACCATCTTCTCATCCATTTTTACACTACTTACAAATAGTTCATTTTCTTTATCAAAATAATATCTTTGCCTTACAGAATTAATCATTGCTGAAGTAGTTTCCTGTTCCACAACTAAATAATCTATAATGCCTTTTCTTGTTATTACATTTAGTCTATTTACACATATATTCATTTCGTGATCGTGCATCTTAACAGGTTCAATATTAATACTGACCATATTTTTATCCTCTATAATATTATTTATTTTAGTTTTATAATTGTCATTTAATAGTTTTTTTATTTCCTGTATATTCATTTGTTTTCCAATATATTTATTTCTAAATTCACTTACAAATTCTGATAATTGTTTACCATTCATGTCTAATCTCTCCTATAATCAATTTATTACATTTCTTCATTTAATTCTTGTTTTAAATTATCTAACATGTCCTTTATATCTTCTTCAAAAACTGTTCCAGCAGCTAAATCTATAAACCATTCTTCTGTTTCTTTAACATATCTTGCTTGAAATTTTTCTGAAGCCAAATGTGTTTCTGACAAATTGTGTAATCTATCTGCTAATTTTACCATTCTTGCCATATCATTTTGCTTGATTCTATTAATGTAATCTGACATTACATATCCCTTTTCTTTTGTTATCAATTTTACTGCATCTGCAATTTCTTTATTTGAAATTTGAACTAGCTCTTCATAAGTAGTATTCGTATCTTCTAATAAATCATGAAATAAACCCACAATTTGATAATCTTTTGGAAAACCTCTCTTATATAAAATGTTACTTACTTCTAGTGGATGTATATAATATGGTGTTCCTTGTATTCTTTTTTGACCTTTATGTTTTTCCTTAATAAATTCAATATAATTATCTAATTTCATACATTTTCCTTTTCATTACTATAATTCATAAATGTTTGCCTTTACTATAATTCTTTGTATCTTACTTTTTTCTTCTAGTGATATTTCCCATATACTTCCTGCAATGGATCTTTTTATTTTAAGTTCTTTGGTTGGCTCGCCAATTAATTTGTTTAGTTGCTTTTGTAATGCCACCTTATTAGTATAAATGACCAATTTATTTTCGTGATACAACACATTAATTGTTGTTTCTGTTTCTTCTTTGATAGGTTCTTTATATATTTTCATAACATTCCTCTATTTCTGTTATATTCGATTACTTCTATCTTCTGTAATGTTATTTTTTTGATATGCAATCCTTTATATCGTTATCAGTTATTTGCGAGATTCCTTCTGTCTTTCCTTCATTATTTACTATTTCTACTTTATAATGAACTTTGTCAATTTCTCCTAAAATAGTTGCTTTATTTCCATTATTCAACAAAACCACATCAAAAACTTTGTATCGCATTTATTTCTCCTTATTTTCTTTATATCCAGTTTTCAAATTTACTTAATATTCCACTAAATTCTTGTCTTGTTTTATCCATATCGCCATTTTTATAGCTTTTACTCATAATATCCTCTGATATACTATGCACAAATTTGTTACACTCTTCTCTTGTATATTCTCTATTTTCAATAGTACCTACTATATTTTCTATTTTTCTTATTTCTTCTGTGTCAAATACTTCATATGGATTCATCTAATTTTCTCCCCTTTTAATTTATTCTTTTATTGCTATTATATATTGATTGTCTTCTACTTTTCTATTTGCATTTTGATAAACAAACCTTGTACCTGTAAAATAAACATTATATCCCATGTTTTGTAACTTGTTTCTACTCCATTCTAAAAACTGGTCAACATCTTCTTCTGATACATTATTTTTCACTCTAAGATCGTAAAAAGTACAAACCATGTATTCTTCATTTTCTTTTAATTTGCTATTCCAATATTCTTCTACAAATTTTACTGTCATTTCTATCACCTTCCATTTTGTAAATCTTAAATGACAATGCAATCATACCACATTTTTTCTAAAAATTAAAGCTATTAAAAATTTTTTCCATTTTTTTAAGTTATTTCTACTAGAAATCAATGTGGAATTGGAATAAATTTATGCCGAGAAAAACATTGATTTCCTTTTCCTTTTATAATAACTAAAAGGCAACTAGCACATTTATCGGTTAGTTGCCTTAATTGATAAAAAAAATTATCCCTCGAAGATTTCTCCTACTTTGTTTATAGCATTTATTAAATCATTATATTCTATTCCTTCAGCATAAAAATTATCTTTTTGATACCTTTTCCATTGCTGTTGCATCTTGCTATCGTTTTCGATTTTATCTACTACTTTCTTCCAGTTTTTTATTATTTCATTTGTTTCTCTATGTTGTGCTGTTAAAGTTATTGCATCTTTTAAAGTTTTATTATCAATAATTTTACTTTGAGTATTTATAAGCATATAAACATCATAATAATCCCTAATTCTTGTTGAAAGCACACCTCTTTTTATGATTGCCTCAAATTTTTCTGCAATAATAGTTTCTACATTGTATGACCATATTTGTATTTTTCTATCTTCTAGCATTAATGTAAAACTATATTCAATTTCTTTATATGTAATTTTATCTCCAGTTGTAATATCTATTTTCATTATAACTGGCATTTCATTGTTATATCTTGCTTCAAATGTAATTCTATACCCACCATAATCATCATCTTCTCTAATTAAATCTACTTTATTAATTTTAAAAGTTACATTATCATCAATTTCTATATTACATATTTCTAACATAATATTTGAGATGTTCTCTTTTGTTAATGAAAATCCTTTTATGGTTGTATCCATATCCATTGTAGTTCTACTATCAATTCCAAGCATTGCAGATATTAACATTCCTCCCTTTAATATAAAATTATCTTTATATTTTGAAATTGATATTCTTTCTAGTAATCTTTCTAACATATATGTTTGTAGGACTAGTTGTGCTGCCACATTATTTTCTTTTGCCAAGTTGTTTATTATGGCTTTAAAGCTCATTGCATTCCTTTTCAATTATAATACCTCCATATAATTTCTTAATATATTTTCTATCTTAAATTTCTCTGCATATTCATATAATAAAACTAAATTCTTATTTTTCTTTTTAATATATCCTTTTACTGCATCATTAAATATTTGTGGATCAATTTTATTTCTATCTCTAATAATGTCACATATTGTTCTTTCCATATCATATATTTGTATTGTTGTTCCATCTTGTAATTTCATTTCTTTTAACCCTAAAAGATGCTTCTCTTCTTTTATGTAATGAATCTTTATAGAATTATCATGTACTGTTATATAACTTGGAAATGTCATATCTAGTTTTATTGGTGTTCTATCTGTTAAATCATAAAAATACAATGCTGTATTATGTGAGAAGATTCCTTTTTTATATTTTTGTCCTAAAATATAAAATTCATTTACTTCCTTATCTTCTTTTACATATATTCCTTTTGACACTTTTCTTAAATACCCAGTTTCTTCTAATTGTTTTATATATTGTCTATGAATATTATTTTTTTCTGCTTCTTTTACCAACAATACACCATTATTATTTTCTACTAATTCCTTAATCTTTTCTATATTATCCATTTAATCACCTTCTTTTTTTGACGACTATACCCATATTATACATCATATCGGTATGATTGTCAATTTTTGATTATATAAATAGAATAATATTATTAATTGTTTATAACTTTTTACATTTCTTCTTCCTCTTCTGTTTGTTCTACTTTATTATGCTCTTCTTGTTGTGTTTTTTCTTCTTTTGGCTTTAGTTTTTCTTGTGTAAATTTTTCTTCTACTTTTTCTAAGTATTCTTCTGTATTGCTTAATATATTTGGATTATCTTTCAATATATATGTCATATACTTTTCCAACTCTCTAGGTATTACTTCTTTATATAACTTTTTCTTATATTCAACATAATCTTTATTAGAATAGTCAAGTTTATATGTACAAAATTCATAGCAACTAATATGTTCTATATTAACAATTTTTCCAAAGTAATATTTTTCTCTCCATCTAGCAGACTCATATCCATTTATAAATTCAAATGTTCCTCTTGCATCTTCTTCTGGAAATAAATCCCACAGTTCTTTATCTCCCAAAATTTCTTCTGAAACCTCATCTATAAGTTCGCCTTTTGAAAGATATATTTCTTCACAATCTATGCTTTTTGAATATATTTCCTTTAATTGCACATCTTCATAGTTTAGTTCTTTATATAAAAATTCTAATCTGCCTAATGTCATTTCTTCCAATTTAGGTCTTAATGTTTGCAAGATTTTATTTGCTATATTACTTTTTAAATTTTCATTTGTTTCTTTTAACTTTTCTATAGTTCGTGTGTTTTCATTATTAGAGTATAAAGCATATTCATAATTATCTGCTAATTTATCATGACTTTCTCCTAGCTTTGAATATTCTTGTTCTAATATATTGTGATTATTTTGTAGTTTCTTATAATCTTCAGTTAAGTTTGGATCTAAAACATTTATTATTTTATTTTTTATCCTATCAAATAATCTCATCTTTAGGTCCTCTTACTATTTTCAAAATTTAGTTTTACTTTATTGTCTTCAATTATTAAACTTGCTGAAAAAGTTTTACCTTGTTTAGATTTAAAGCCTTTTATTTCTTTTGTTTTCCCTTTTTCTAATAATTCTTTAATTATTGTACTACTTAACTTTTTACTACAAATTTGTTTCCATATACTAAAACCACAATTTTCCCAATCTTCACAATAATAGCTTTTATTATTTTCGAGCATATCTTTTTTACATATAGGACATTTTCCTATTGCCGTCTTTTTAAATTCTGTTATTTCTGCTTTTTTGTTTATTCCTTGTTTAACCTCTTCTTTTACTCTTTCTAATATATTGTCTATACTATTCTTATTATTATAAATTGCTTTTAAATCTTTACTTATTTCTACTGTTTTTTCTTTATATAAATTTATTCCTAACTCTTCTAATATTTCAATTAGTTTGATTCCTTTATCTGTAATTTCCAAATTGCTTTTGTTTTCTATAATATATCCCTCTTGTTTTACCTTTTCGATAATTCCAGCACGAGTAGCAGGTGTTCCTATTTCGCATCCTTCCATAATTGCTATATAATCTTCATCTGTTGTTTCATCTTCCTTTTCTCTCTTTTCCTTCTTAAATGGATTTTCATAAAAATTATTAAGCTCCGCTTCTGTTACTTTTCCTGGAGGAGTTGTTGTTTTTTCTACAACCTTAAATTTAATATCAATCTCTTCTCCTTTTAAGAAATTAGGAATATCTTTTTCTGTCAAATCATTTTCAAATTCTAAATAACCCTTTTGTTTAATAACAGTTCCTTTTATCTTGCCTTCTAAAGTTTGATTTTTGAATTTTACTATTTGTTCTTCTATAACACAGTCATCTTTACAGAAATTTGCTAAAAATCTATTTCTAATCGAATTATATAGTTTGTTTTCATCTTCTGTTAATTCTTTATTATCTACTTTATTACCAGTAATAATAATTGCACTATGAGATTCTACTTTTTTAGAATCAAATATTTTCTTGTCATCTTTCATATCAATATTTAGATTTTCTTGTTTTACCAATTTATTGATAATTTCTTTTACTTTGTCTTTTTCTTCTTCTGTTAAATATTCTGAATTTGTGCGAGGATATGTTGTATATGTTTTTTCATATAATGATTGAGCATAGTTTAATGTGTTACTAATTTTTATCTTATATTTATTAAACATATAATTTTGTAATGTTTTTAACGAAAATAACTTTTTAGGCTTTTTAATTAATTCTTTTTGTTCTATATCTAAAACTGTTATTTTTCCATTACTTATTTTTTCTGCTGCTTCTAGCATATCTTTCTTTTGTTTTTCTTCTTGTCCTTTTTCTAATTTTACTTTATCTCCAAGCTCTATTTTTATTTCTTTATTATCTTTCTTTATTATTCCTTCAAGTTGTATATATTTTTCTTCTTTAAAGTTAATTATTTCTTGCTCTCTATCATATATAAACTTAACTGTTGGAACAATAACTCTTCCTACTGGAAATTTATCTTTTGCTTTTATACTAACAAATCTCGAAAAGTTGATTCCATAAATCCAATCTATATAAGTTCTCGCTAAACCTTCTTTGTACCAATTCTCTGTATCTTTTATATCTCTTAAATTATTAAGTTCTTCTTGTATTGTACTTTCTGCTAAATCTTGTAATAAAATTCTTTTTATTGTTTTTTGAATCTTGTTTTTTCTAAATATGTCATAGATTAAGTTATTTACTAAAACTTCTCCTTCTCGGTCATTATCACCACAATTAATGATTATATTAACTTCCTTTTTTAAAATTAGCTTTTCTATTAGATTATATCTTTCTCTAATTCCTTTTTGTGCCTTTATCTTCCATTTAAAATCTTCTGGGAAATATGGTAGGTCTTTTATATTCCAAACTTTAAATTCTTTATTATAATCTTCCATTCTATATAATTCTAATAGATGACCATATAATGATGTTATAATATAATCTTCATTTTCGTAATATTCTTTAGTCTTCGTACATCCTTTCAAGGTTCTTGATAATTCTTTCGCTACACTCGGCTTCTCCGCTATTATTAATTTTTTCATATTTCTTTTTCTCCTTTAAATTTTTCAAAAATAATAATTGCTGCATATCCTCTTCTGCTCTTTCTTCTTCTGTCTTATTTAAACTAGCTCCTCTAATTAGTAAGTAATCTAATACAGATATTATTATTGATATTATGATTAATATTTTCCAAATCATTTTTATCTCCTTTATAATGTTATTGATTATGTTTTAAAGCATAGTTTTTTATATCTACTTTTATATTTTCTACATACTTCTGATAATTTTCAGGAGTATTCTTAACATAGAATTTACAATTTTCACATTCTTTTGTTTTTAATATTGAGCAGTTTGATTTCTTTATAAACAAACAATCTCTTTCTTCTGTCTTCTTTACATTTAAAATATTTTTCATTACTTAATCCTTTCAAAGTTCATTAAGTGTATTGCTGAACTTCTTTGTATATCTATTCACCTAATGAACTCAAATTATATTTTCCAGTTCATTTAGTGAATTCTTTTGCAGTTTTATCGTTCATTTAGTGTACTTTCGCACTCTCAAAGGCATTTTTTCTCCATTCATTTAGTGAATTTTCACATCATATTTGCTTAAAATTTTTGTTCTTTTATTAAATCTTGAAGGCTTGTCCTTCAATGTGTGTAGGCGATATGTTAATACTCGCTTTCCTGCCCTCATTTTAATGAGGGATTTTTTATAAGCTATGGTTTCATAGCTCTTTTATTCCCAGTTCACAGCAGTTCACTTAGTTAGCCTTTAGTCGAATTTAATCCCATACATTCCTAGTAATCTTGGTGCAAGTTCTTCAAAAAGCTCATCTCGATCTTTATAAAAGGTTTTTGGACTAGAGTAACCAACTTTTACTTCTGAAGGTTTTACTCCCTCCATGTACATTTCTTTAAGTAATTGTGCTTTTCTTATGTCTGCAATTACCCTTGAATCTGTTTTTTCATCTATGTAATCATTAAAAATATCTGTTAAAAATCCAACTAATATTTCTGTATTTACTTTACTTTTATATACTCTTTCAAGGAAAGTTTCATTTTCTGTAAAATTGTTTTTCATTATGTCTTTAATTTGTTGTCTTTCCATCGTTTTAAATTCTTTGTTAGTAAAGTTTATTGTTTTTATAAAGTCATTTAAACTTTTATAACTATTTAAAATAGCCTCTGTCTTTTGTAACCTTTCTTCATTCCATTTATTTTTAATTTCTTCTAGTGTTTTCTTTGATATTAAAGTTTGTTTTCTTTCTAGTGTTTCTTCTACTATTTTCTTAATTTCTTGAATAAATTCTTTATCAAGCTCCATATTAAAGCCTCCTTAAATGAATTTATCCCAATATTATTTTTAGTAGTCT
>CANSII010000034.1 GCA_947646915.1 uncultured Clostridium sp.
TTAAACGCCTTGGAAAACGAAACTGCGAAATATATATCTTTTTTCTAAATATTATATTTTTGCCAAAACCGAAACTAAAAATAAAACTAATATTGTGAATTTTTTTAGTTTATGATATAAATAAAAATAATAGGAGGTAAGCAAAATGCAAAAAAACAAAGAAAAAATAGAACAAATAATAATAGCAATACTAATTATAATAATGAGTATAATAATATTCATTTATCAAACACAAAAAGCAGGACTACATGAAGACGAAGGATACACACTATGTTCATCAGTAAATCCTAGTAATGGACTAATGTCCGCATATGACGATAAAGACACCCCTGAATGGAGAACAAGAGAATATGTAAAAGACTTTATGAGTTTAAGTGTAGACAACTATTTAAACTTAAAATCAGTATATATAAACCAAGCATATGATAACCATCCACCAATATTTTATGCCTGTGTACACTTTGCAAGTATACTATTTGGAGGGCAATTTTCGCTATATACAGTATTTATAGTAAATATAATTGCATTTATATTTAGCTGTAACATCCTTGTAAAAATATTAAAACAACTAAATAAAGAGAGTCTAATATATGGAGCATTAATCTTATATGGACTTTGTATGGGAACAATCTCAATGGTTATATTCCAAAGAATGTACATGTTACTAACATTATCAATAATGTTATATTTCTATTTAAGCGTAAAACTATATAAAAACAACTTTAACTTTGATAAAAAAACAAAAATTCAACTAGGACTAGCAACCATATTTGGATTTTTAACACAATACTTTTTCGCAATATATGCCTTTTTTATCTTTGCAATTATGATAATATATATGGTAAAACAAAAAACTGATAAAAAAGTATTAAAACAGTATATAATCTATCATATCATATATGCAATTATAGGAATCCTACTATTTGTGCCATGTATTAAACACTTATTATTTTCAGATAGAGGATTATCAAACTTAGGAAATTCAGGATATTTTGAGCATTTATATACATACTTAGAACACTTAGCATATTCATTTACAATCAGTCCACTAATAATGTTAGCAATACTATTTTTATTTATATTAGCAACAATATATTTATGTATAAAAAGCAAAGAAAAATTTATTATATTAATAACAATTATACCAAGTATATTTTACTTTTTAATATCCGTAAAAATGACATCATTTCAAGAATTAAGATACATAATGGCTGTAATACCTTTTGTAACTTTAACATTTTTCTTTATATTAGATGAATTTATACATACAAAATATAAGAATATAATATTTGCAATTTTAGCAGTAGCTTTAATAACAAATGGAATTATATTCTCTAAACCAAAATTTTTATATGAAAATTATAAAAAGTGCATAGAATTAGCAGAAGAACATAAAGATAAATCCTTTGTTTATGTTTACGACAATTTCTTCAATCATATGCAAAGTGTTGAAGAAATGATGATTTATGAAAAAACATTAATTATAAATTATAATAAAGGTGAATTAAATTTAATTTCAAATGACGAATATTTAAAAAATGAAGTTTCTTTTATATTATCTATAAAAGCTTATATGGATAATGAAACAATTTTAGATGAAATAAAAAATAATTCTGATTTTAAAAATATAACAAAACTTTATGAATTTGGAAATACTTCTGATGTTGTAAATAACAATTACTATTTAGTTTCAAAATAATGTCCAAAGGGGACACTTCCCTTTGGACATTATTTTGTGCAATGTTCATCGGGGACGTTTCCCTTTGGACATTGTTTTATTTCCTCTGCATTCTTTTCTGTAATTCCTTTAACCTGCATAAGCTCTTGTTTAGAAGCCTTTTTAATTTTTTCCACACTTCCGAAGTGTTTTAATAATGCTTTTTTCTTTGCTTCTCCAATCCCCCTAATATCATCTAATTCTGATTTTGTTACAGATTTTTCCCTTAACTTTCTATGATAACTAATAGCTGTATCATGAACAGTATCTTGAAATTTTGTAATTAGGTTCATAAGATTTTCTGAAATTTCTATTTCATTCCTATTTTCATCTATTAATGCTCTTGTTTGATGTTTATCATTTTTTACCATACCAAAAACTTTTATATCCAATTTTTCATATTTATTTATTGCTGTTTTTATTGCTCTAATTTGTGTTATTCCACCATCTGCAAATATTACATCTGGCAATTTTCCAAATCCTGAATCTTCTTTTTCTATTGAATGTGCAAGTCTTCTTATAACAACTTCTTCCATACATTTTGGATCATCTTGTGTAAATACTGTTTTTATTTTAAATCTTCTTGATAAATTCTTTTTTATAATTCCATCTTGCATTACACACATTCCTGCAACCATAAATTCACCTGATATATTAGATATATCATATGTTTCAATTTTTCTTGGTAATTTGTCCATTTTTAAAACTTCTTTTAATTCTATTAAAATTTCTGATTTATCTTTTTCCTTATTTTCTAATGTAACTTTAGCATTATTTTCGGCCATTTCCACAAATCTTAACTTTTCACCCTTTTTTGGACTCTTTAATTCCACTTTTTTTCCTAATATCGTGGATAACCATTCTTCTAATATTTCTTTTTCTGATAATTCTTCTCTTAACATTATTTTACTTGGTATGTTTGGATTGTCTAAATAATATTGTTTTATGAAGCCTGATAAAATTTCTCCATTTTCCATGTCTTTTAGCTCATTAAAAAAGTAGTGTTCCCTTCCTATCATCTTACTTCCACGTACAAAAAATATTTCTACACATACACCCAGTTCTGATTTATATAATCCTATTACATCTATATTATTTTCTGATATATTTGATACTTTCTGTTTTTCTGATACTCTTTCTATCGCAATTTTCCTGTCTCTTAAATATGCTGCTTGTTCAAAGTCCAGTTTTTGTGATGCTTCTTGCATTTGCTTGTCAATCTCTTTTATTATTTTTTCTGTTTTTCCATCTAATAAATCTATTATTTCATCTATTTGTTTCCTGTATTCTTCTGGCGTAACATACCCGACACATGGTGCTAAACATCTTTTTATATGATAATTTAAGCATGCTCTAACTGTCGATTTAAAATTTCTACATTGACGTATTTTATATTTCTGTTTTATAAAGTCTACCATTTCTTTTGCTGCACCTGGATTTGCATATGGTCCAAAATATTTTGCTCCATCATTTAATACTCTTCTAGTTATTATTACATTAGGATATTCTGATTTTATATCTATTTTTATATATGGATATGTTTTGTCATCTTTTAATAACACATTGAATTTTGGTCTATTTTTCTTTATTAAATTGCATTCCAATATTAATGCTTCTGCTTCATTATCAACAACAATATATTCAAAATGGTCTATTAGACTAACCATTTTCTTGATTCTTTCTGTTTTATTTGTTTTTCTGAAATATGATCTTACCCTATTTTTTAATGATACTGCTTTCCCTACATATATGATGTTGTCTTCTTTGTCTCTCATTACATATACTCCAGGTTTTCCTGGTAATTTTTTTAATTCTTCTTCAATATTAAACATATCTTCACCTTTCATTTACATTTTCCATTCCTATCTCCCCTATATTTTATTTACTATTGTACTTAAAATTCATAATTTTGTAAAGCTCGCATGATTTAAGTTAGGAAAAAGAATAAATTTTAATATTCTTTTATATATTTTTGTCCCTTATTTCCCATAAAAAACACCTCCGATTAAAGTAGACCATAACTCTTTTTTATTATGGTCTCCTAATCGCGGTGCATTTCATAATACTCTATTTAAATTATTAGTTAGATATTCTATATAAAAGATAATTATTCTTCTTGTTTAATTTTATTATATGCTTTACTAATAATATTGTGGATTATAATAATTTATTGTATTATTAATATTATTTTTAAAGAACTTCTTGGCACTAATTGATAATAAATATACTATATATTTTATGCAAATTATATTTATTTTCCTATTTATATAAAAAACGACCTATTATCAAATTTCTTGTACAAAAAAGTTAGGATATTTGTTTATATCAAATATTGGAATATCACTTAAAGCATTTTCACCATAAACACAATTTCCATATACTCTTTCATGTATCTTTTCCATTTTACTTGAACTATTTCCTTGATAAACTTCCATCTTAATTATATTTTTATTATGAACATCAATATAAAAATATGTATTATCTATTTTATTGTAATTTTCCTCTAAAAAACAAACTTTTATACATTCGATTTCATTCACTTTTTCTTTTCCAAGATATTTGTATTCTAGAGAAGTACCTAAGGCATAGAAATCATTTTTACCTAGAAAACCATTTATTACATTTTGTTGTTTAATTTCTTCAAGTTCTATGATTGTATTATTAGTATGATTAACTGTTACTAATTTAGATGTTTTTGAGTCATAATAATATTCACTAACTATTTTATCGCTATCATAGTCTCTTGTTACTGCATAATAAAGGTTGTTATATATATATATTTTTGTTGTAGTTACATTATCATATTTAACTTCTTTATATGAAGTAAACATATTAGAAATGTTATTGTTCTCCTTTAGCATTTTGTTAAGATCTGTTTCTGTTAATAAATATTTACTTTTTAAGTAAATTGTCAAAAACAATATAAATACAACTATAATAATTATTAACAATACAAATCTTTTCTTACTATTGAACATTTTAATACCCCCTTTATACATAGTATAATACCATAGCAACTTTCCTTTTTCAATAGTAATTAAAATAAATTGTTAATTTTTACCAATACTGATTGACATTTTTTTACAATTGCATTATAATTGTTATGGTTTAATCTTCAAATGTCTAAGAAAATATTAAGCATAAAAAGATGAGAAAGGTATCTTTAAGAAAGGACTATAACATTATGAAAAAATTTCTTTTGAAAACATTATCTTTAATAATGGTTTTTACTATGATAATTGGTTTTACCACTATTGCTTACGCTGCATCAAATTTACACAAAATTAATGGAGCAGCTACTGAAAGTGGAGGCACTTTAACTTATGAATCTCGGACTACCTCTACCTGTTATACGATAAAAGCTGATGCGGAATATTATGGTAGTGGCTCTGCTAATGGAAAATATGTTACAGTTGTTGTAAAAAGGGGCAATATTGTAGTTGCATCTGGGACGATCCCATTAGATGGACAGCAACATGAACTTTCATCTCCAACTGGACAAGTAGCTTTTTCTGCAGCAACTTATACAGTTACTGTAACACCAATGTTTTATGGTGCCTATGGTGTTTCGACGTATTTCTATAATTAACTATATATTACACTATTATATGATGGGATATATTTATAATGGCATTTATCACATTTATAGTAGCCTTCAATCTGTTCAATTTTTACTGCCTTTACAATTCCTATTGCAAAAATATCACTTTTAAAAATAATAAGTACAATTCTTACTATTGAATACATTTGTATAAATAATGGAACAAATATCAATACTTAAAATGATATTGAGGATATATAATCTATAATCTTTTATAATTTTAATATATTTTTATCACTATCTTCTTTTTTATTTCAATAAATTTTTTTCTGCTTTTAAATTTTCCATCTTATATTTGATTGCTTTCTTAAATCTATTAATGCATTAACTTGGCTATAATACTGGAAAATATTGATTTATTATTGTTACTATATCTTTTAATATGTTTATTTTTGCTTCTTTTTTCTTTTCTATTCATAAAACTTGCACAAAAAATACATTTATAGTAATATAATATCATAACTCAAAATTAAAGGAGGATCTCTATGTGTGGAATTGTAGGTTACATAGGAACAAAAAAAGCCTGTCCAATTTTATTAGCAGGTTTAAGTAGATTAGAATATAGAGGATATGACTCAGCTGGTGTATCGACAATCGAAAAAGATGGATTATCATTAATGAAAGATAAAGGAAGAGTAAAAAATTTATTAAATATAAATGGAATAGACAAATTAGAAGGAACAATAGGAATTGCACATACAAGATGGGCAACACATGGAAAACCTTCTAGTGAGAACTCACACCCACATCAAGACAACTCAAAAACATTTAGTGTAGTACATAACGGAATTATCGAAAACTATAATGAATTAAGAAAATTTTTAAGTGAACAAGGTTATACTTTCTACTCTCAAACAGACACTGAAGTTATACCAAATTTAATACATTACTATTTTAACAAAGATACAGGAAATGATGACTTAAAGTTCTTAAGAGCTGTAAAAAATGCCTGTTTAGATTTTAAAGGAAGTTTTGCAATTGAAGTAATTTCAAAATTATATCCTGAAAATATGATAGTTGTAAGACAAGATAGTCCATTGGTAATTGGTACATGTGAAAATGAAAAATATTTATCATCTGACATTCCTGCAATACTTTCTTACACTAGAGATTTCTATATTTTAAATGATTTAGAATTTGTACTTTTAAGTAAAAATAATGCAGAATTTTATAATAAAGATTTAAACAAAATCCAAAAAGAAACACAAAATATAGAATGGAATATGTCAAGTGCAGAAAAAGATGGTTATGAAGATTTTATGTTAAAAGAAATATATGAACAACCAACAGCAATTAGAGAAACTATTGGAGCTAAAATCTCTAAAAATAATAAATGTGAATTTGATGAACTTAAATTTTCAAAAGAATATTTATCAAAATTAAATAAAATATATATAGTTGCATGTGGTACAGCAATGCACGCAGGATTAAGTGGTAAAAATGCTATTGAAAAACTTTGCAGAATACCTGTAGAAGTTGATATTGCATCAGAATTTAGATATAGAGATCCTATTATAGATGAAAAAACCTTATGTATCTTTATTTCTCAATCTGGAGAAACAGCAGATACAATTGCAGCATTAAAACTGTCAAAAGAAAAAGGAGCAAAAACACTTGCTATATCTAATGTAATTGGAAGTTCTATTACAAGAGAAGCAGATTATTCTATATATACACATGCTGGACCCGAAATCGCAGTTGCTTCAACAAAAGCTTATACTTCTCAAGTTATATTAATTAATATTTTGGCTATATATTTCGCTGAAATTTTAGAGAGTTCTAATACAAATGTTTTAAATGAATTAAAAAAGGATATTTTAGATTTACCTAAAAAAATTGAAGAAACTATAAAATGTAATGAAAAAATAAAAGTTTTTGCTAAACAAATTTATCAAGAAAAAGATGTGTTTTTCTTGGGTAGAGGAATTGATGAAACAGTTGCTAGAGAGGCTTCTTTAAAACTAAAAGAAATTGCATATATACATTCAGATAGTTATGCAGCTGGTGAATTAAAACATGGTCCTATAGCTTTAATTGAAAATGATGTTACTGTTATTAGTATTTTAACTGATTCTAGTTTAGTTAAAAAAACTATTAGTAATATTCAAGAAGTTATTACACGTGGTGCTAAAACTTTAGTTGTAACTAATCAAAATATTGATAATAGCCTGTTTGATATTGTTATTGATATTCCTGTTACTAATTCATTTATCTCTCCTATTTTATCAATTGTTCCGCTTCAACTACTGTCTTACTATATTTCTAAAGATAAAGGCTTAGATGTTGATAAACCTAGAAATTTAGCTAAATCTGTAACTGTAGAATAAAAACAAAATAAAACTCTATATTAATATTTAAGTTTCGGTTTTTTTATTTTATAAATTTGATTATAGAAAAAAGATATATATTTCAAAGTGAGTTTGACAGTGAGTTGTTATTCCCTTCAACCTGTTATAATGTGTTTCTATACTTTGAATTTTCAGTATCTTAAACGCCTTGGAAAACGGAACCTTTAAATATATATCTTTTTTCTAAATAATATAGTTTTACAAAAAATTGAAACTTAAATATATTAATAAATTTGCATATTACATAAAATTATGATAAAATTATTTTACAAAAATTCTTAAGAAAGAAGGGCATTTAATTATGAAAAAAAGAAAAAAAATAATTATTTTTATTCTAACTACATCATTTTTAGTAGGAAGTGTGGCTTATCGGTTAATCTTCGTATGCAACTTTGAGTTATTAGAGAACATTATTTATAAAAGCTCTAATCTTATTCTTCAAGAGATAAGCAAGGGAACCAACAAAAACTTAATTATTTTAGGGACAGGATATTCCCTTAACATTAATGAAAGTAATCGAATAACAGAGCATGATCCACTAATGATTATGCCAAAGAACAGTTTTTATGAAGAAACTGTCTTATCAGTCTTCTTTCCATTTGAATCAGATGGTTTAGCAGAAGCTGGTAAAGAACTCGCTAACTTTATCAATGAAAATGAGAGTAACTATGATTCAATAACTCTCATCGGTCACTCGAAGTGTGGCGTTTGTTTTGCAAACGCCACACAGTGGATTAACAATCCTAAAAAAATTACTCTCTTAACAACTTCTGCACCTTTTAAAGGCACTCACAACGCAGAAATTGCAGAGGAAAAGCTAATTTTTTTTGAAAATGCTGTATTTTCATTAATTTACAGTAATCATGCTGTTGATCGGGATTTGTTTAAAAATTCCGATTTTATGAAAACCGCTGACTATTCAGCGGTAGCAGATTGTAAACAACATATTAACATAGTGGCAAAATGTCCTACTACTACTAATAATTTTCTAGATAAGCTTCTTGCTTATTTAGATAAAAAATTAGAAATCAATGGAGATGGAATTGTTCCATTTGAATCTCAAAAATTAATTCATTCGAATACAATTGAGATTCAAATAGAGGCAACACATGCCTCTTCAATGCAAAAAGGTATTGAAATCTTAAAGAAGGTAGCTCATAATTGAGCTACCCTTTTTATATTAACAACCTAACTATAACTAAGCAAACTACACCTGGTAGTCCTAGTATACCAACTAAAATACTTGTATAAAAATTTAACCCTATATGAAAACCAAATGAAGCACCAATTAAATTTATCAAAAAAATAGCAATTCCACCAAGTATCGAATTAATCACTAATTTTAAGATCTTTTTTATAGGAAGTATAAAAATCTTACCAAAAATAAATAAAAAACATATACATGCCAAATATGTAATTAAATTTGTATCTATATTCATATTCATCCCTCATTTTTATCTTACTTATACATTTGTATGATTAAATGAGGACAAATATGATTTTTTTAATTTTTAGAAAATTATATTTTCTTTTTATCCTATTTCTTCTTCATAATTTTCGTATTTTATTCTATTAACTGTGTCTATAGATATCCCTTTTGCTTTTGCCTTTTTTAATAAATAATCTAATTTTGCTTGATTTGCTTTAATCTCATAAATATAGTAATCAACTAGCTCTATTTCTGCTAATTCAAAGTTTTTATTATTGTTTTTTAGTTCTTCTCTTGTTTTTATAATATTTCTTATTAGTTCTATTTCTTTATCTAATTCATTTTTATCTTTAAAAATGTTTTCTCTTTTATATTCTTCTAACACATTCTCTCTCCTTTTGCTTTTTTGGTATTATATGCTATATTGTATAAATTATACATTAAATAACAATATCAAAACCATTATCTAGTAGCCCTATTTTCAAAAAAAATGCAAAAGTACTTGTTTTTTTCGCCATTTTGTAGGATAATATATATGTATAGAATTAAAATTAACATAATTAAAGTACAATATATTAATTGTAATAAAGAAATTATACTAAAAAATAAAGGGGCAAATAAATAATGAAAATAATAGATAAATTTTTAAAGAAACTAGGTGCTAGTAGAAATACATTTGCTACATACATATTAACATTAGTAACAATTTATTTAGTAGTAGACAGAATAGTCGAAATGTTGTTAATGTTATTTACAGGTGTATCATATTCATATTGGGGACCAATACAATACACATTTGCACTAGCATGTCCAATATTTGCATACTTATTTTCTGGTGCATCAGAATTTTCATCAAATAAAAAACAAAAAGTAGTATTATTTTATCTCTACATAATAGCATTATCAACAATAGCAATATCAATGTTCACACAATGGCTAAACATTGGACTTTGGCTATTATTAGTATCACATCCCAATTATGTAGATTTAGTTACAAACTTTTCTGACCTAATAAAACCTGCATTTACATCATTAACAATACTATTCCCAATTCTAATAATACCAAAAGTGTTTAATTTCTTATACTTTGGAGTAAACGACAGTTTAGACATGACTAGATCTATATGGGATTATGGAGGAATAAACTTATCAGACAAAAAGCAGGGACATGGACCATATACATGTGAAATCTATTTATGTAATGACAGTGAAACAGGTGCATCAATAGTAATACCTGAAAGTTCAAGATATCAATCAATGTTTGTATGTGGAGCTTCAGGCTCTGGAAAAACATCATTAGTATATGAACCATTAATTGCAAGAGATATAGAAAAAAAATTCTTTTTTAAAGAAGTTTCTAAAGAAATGGGATTTACAGCTTTAAAAACAGGAATAGCAACATTAAAATGTCCATATGATAATGACTTTTTAAATAATAACTTCAATTTAAATATGTTATTACCTACATCTGGAAATGATGATGTATATAAAGCATATATGAAGAAAATGATTTTAGATGATTCTGTTGATATAACTTATAAAAACTGTGGTATAACAGTATTATCACCTGATAGAGACATAATAGATCATATGATACCAGTATGTAAAAATATGAATATAAACTATAACATAATAGATCCCTCAGATAGTAATTCAATAGGATTAAATCCTTTTGTATATGATAATCCTAATAAAATATCTATAACAATATCTTCTGTATTAAAATCTATTTCTGAAGTTCCAAATGATGAATCAGAAGAAACATATAGAGAATCAGTAGCAATATCTGCTATAGAAAATATTGCAATATTATTAAAAGAGATGTTCCCTAGAATGAATGATGGAACATTACCAAATTTAGAAGATATGCTTAAATTGCTTACAAATTTTGATTTAGTTGAGAAAATGTGTGAAATTTTAGCACATGATGAAGAATTAAAACAAAAATACTCTGTACAATTATCATACTTTAAAAAGAACTTTTATAAAAATGGTTCTAATAGAGAATCTACAGAAAAATATATTGATATAGTAATATCACAATTAGATAAATTATTAAAATTACCTGGTGTAAAATCAATATTATGTAATAGATATAATAACCTTAACTTTGATAAAATGCTTGAAAATGGAGATATTACCTTTGTTTGTACAAGACGTGGTGATTTAGGAGCTTCAAGTCATAAAGCATTTGGACTATTTTTCCTAATATCTATGGAAAATGCTGTTCTAAGAAGACCTGGTAATGAAAACTCAAGAGTACCTAACTTTTTATATATAGATGAATTCCCTGATTTTATATGTAAATCTACAGAACCTATATTTACAATGTATAGAAAATATAAAATTGGAACAACTATATCAGCCCAAAATCTTGATCAACTTAATAATTCAACATCAAGACATAATAGCTTTAAAGAAACAATTTTATCTAACTGTGCAAGTAAAATATTTACAGGAGGAGGTTCTATTGATGACTTAGAATGGTGGTCTTCAGAATTTGGTAATAAGAGAGAATGGACAATGAACAATTCTATTGACTTTGATAAGATGAAATATGATTCAAAACATGGAAATGTTGAATGGAAATTTGTCCCATACTTTAAGGCAGGAAAACTTCAAGCTCTTGGTGCAAAAGACTGTGCTTACAAAATTAGAAGTGCAAAAGGCACTCCCAAAGTTGGTGTTGGAAAACTTAATTATCTATCTTCAAAGTATAAGGAACCTAAGAAAACAAAAATTTATGATTTTGGAAAATATTCAGATGGTGTAACAACTTATACTGAAGGGATTGAAGAACCATCTTCAAAAAAATTTAATCCAAGTAAACTTGACTTTTTAGATAATAATAATGAGTTTAATCCTATTCAAACAGATGTAACAGACTTAGATTATTTATTTGATAATGAAGATGCTATAATAGTTAATCTAAAAAAGAAAAAATTTGAAGAATAAAAAAAAAGAAATGTCCAAAAGGAAACATCTCCAATGGACATTTTTTTGTGCAATATCCATTGGAAATGTTTCCTTTTGGACATTATATTATAATCATGTTTAATAATTCAATAGCAATTCCTGAAATAACTCCAATAACATATATAAGAGCTACTATATACATATTCTCTTTTAACCTATCATTTGTTTTAAATAATACAGCAAGTCCTACTCCTGCTCCTGTTAATAATCCTGCTATCATGCTTCCAAAAGAAATAACATTTTCTAAATACATATTTGTAATTATTACTGATGATGCACAATTTGGAATTAATCCTATTAAAGAAGAAATAATTGGACCTAAAACAGGTTTATTTAATATCCAATTTTCAATATTCTCTTCCCCTATTATATGAACGATTATATTAATTAAAAATGTTATTATTAATACAAAAATAAATATACTTAATGTATGTTTTATTGATGATTTTATTATACCTTTTTCATTGCAATGACAGTGTTCTTCTTCACATATATGTCCTATCTCTTCCTCTTTATTTTCTTGCTTTTTAATAAAAAACTTGCTAACAACAAAATCTATTATAATTCCTGCTATTATTCCTATTATTATTTTTATTCCTAATATCTTTAAAATAATTATTGGTTCGACTGCTTCTGATACTAATATTGGTAACATTTCATCAGATGTAGACAAATAAACAGCTATTAATGTTCCTAATGTTATAACTCGTCCCGCATAAAGATTTGTTGCTGATACAGAAAATCCACATTGTGGAAATGCTCCTAATATTCCTCCAACTATTGGTCCAAATCTTCCTGCTTTTTTTATGGCCTTTTTTGATTTTTCTCCCATTTTATGTTCTATGTATTCCATAATTAGATATGTTATAAATAAAAATGGTAATAATTTTATTGAATCTATCACTGCATCTTCTATAATCTCTAACATCTTATTCTCCTTAATAATTTATTTTTTTAGTTTATTTTTTTTCTTTCTTAGTTTAACATAAAATGTAAAAACTTGCAAGGATAAGAAAATGTAAGTTTTGGTATATTGAAATATTAAATTACTTTACATGTCTCGTCTCTGTTCGTATACAAGAATTGCAAAGCAATTCTCTGTGAAAAAAGAGAGTTTACACTCTCCTTCTTCTATAACATCCATTAAAACTTCCACAATTTCCATTTGAATTGCTATTTGGAAATACATTTGCTCTAACAGCTATACTATCATTAGATGTATTGCAATTACAAGAGCAACTATTATTATCATTATTATTATTGTTTCTTGAACAATTACTATTTATGGTTAATAAATTATTTTCAATCCCATTACAACCACTACTACTTATTGTTAATAAATTTCCATTATTATTTCTACAATTATTATTTCTACAATTTTCATTATCCCAATCACTATCATTATTTGAACAACTTCCATTGATAGATAATAGTTGTGTTCTACTACAATTATTTCTTCTATTATTTGAACAGCCACATCTTCCATTTCTTTCATCTAATTCTTTTATTATTCTACATATCAATTTTGTTATTAATGCTGTTATAAATGCTAATAATGTATACGCAATTGTAGCTACTAAGTATATTAAATTGCCAATAACAAATGTTACTATTAAAAATATTGCAAAAATTATTCCTGCTACTAAAAATGGACATTTTAAAATTTTTTGTAATGCTATTGAGACTATTATTACAGCTATTGGCAAAGCAAAAAATATAAGTAAAAGAGTATTCATTTTTCCCCCTTCCTTTCCAAGGTTCAAATTTTGATTTTTCTTTTACTTTATAATATGTTTTTTTATTTTATTGGTTACTATTCGTATTCAACATTAACTAAATATAATCCTTGAGGTGGCAAGGTTTTTCCTGCATTATTTCTATCTTGCGAGTTAATAATTTCTTTTATATCACTTGGCAATATTTTACCAGTTCCAACATCAACTAATGTGCCTGAAATAATTCTAACCATATTATATAAAAAACCATTACCTGTAAGCTCTATAAAAATTCTATTATTTGGCATTTGAATAACTTGTGCATTATAAATTGTTCTAACACTGCTTTTACTACTTGTTCCACTAGCTTTAAATGCTTTAAAATCGTGTTCACCTTCAAAAAATTTACAGGCTTCCTGCATTTTTTCTATATCTAATTTTAATGGAATATGTGTTTCTAAATTTCTATATATAGCAGATGAAAACTCTGAATTATTTATAATATATCTATATGTCTTTTTTTTACATGTTAATCTACTATGAAATTTCTCGTCAACTTCTGTCGCTGAGATTATTCTTATTGCTTTTTTTAAATTTGTATTAATTGCAACTGCAAATTTTTTTATAGGAATTTTTGAATTTGTCTTAAAATTAGCAACTTGCCCGAATGGCATGAACTCCTGCATCTGTTCTACCTGATGCTGTTAAATCAACTTCTTCTCCTGTTATTGATTGTATTGCTTTTTCAATTGTTCCTTGTATATTTAATTTGTTTGGTTGCTTTTGCCATCCGATTAAATTCTTTTCCATCATATTCTATGACTAATTTTATATTTCTCATTTTAACTTTCTTTCTTTTTATTAATTTTGTCTGTAAATCTTTTTGTGACAACATTACTAATTAAAATTTTCTTTAATGTATCTTCTCTAACATCTGCAATCAATGTTCCATCTTTTGCTACTGATATTTTACCTGTTTCTTCTGATACAACAACAACAATACTATCAGATTCCTTAGATATTCCAATTGCAGCTCTATGCCTTGTTCCTAATTCTTTTGCAATATCTGTATCATCTGCTAATGGTAATACACATGCTGCAGCTGCTATTTTATTATTACTTATCACAACAGCTCCATCATGCAATGGTGTTTTTGGTACAAATATATTTACTAATAATTGTGGTGATACTTCTGAATCCATGGGAATTCCTGTTGAAATTATATCTTGTATATTTATATCTCTTTCTATTACTATTAATGCCCCTGTTTTATTTTTTGATAGTTCAGATGTTGCAATTACAATTTTATAAATATCTTCTTTGGTTTTATTTGCTATGTCTTTGTCTAATCCAAAAAATCTAGCAAATTTGTTTGTTCCTAATTGCTCTAGTGCTCTTCTTAATTCTGGTTGAAATATTACTACTATTGCAATTACTCCCCAATTCATTATTCCTGTTAATATAGAATTTAATATTTTTAAATTTAATATTCCACTTAAAGCTGTTATTATTATTAAGAATGCTATTCCTTTCATTAATTGCCATGCTCTAGAACCTTTTAGGATTCTTATTAAACAATATATTAAAAATATTACTATTATTATATCTAATATTGTTGTAAATAAATTAAATGGGTTCTCTCTAAAGTTATTAAATATTTTTAATATATTTTCATTATAAAATTTAGTCCAATTTATGACTATATCATTTTCCATGTATTTTTACCTTTCCTATTTTTCGTTTCTTTTGAATATTTAGACTTCTAACCTATTAAAGAAAAGATTAATGTTCCTGCTGTTGCTACTAACATCATTAATGCTAATATCCCTGCCATTATTTTTGTAAATACTTGTCCTTTATTATATTTTTTTTGTTCTTTATTTTCTAATTTTTTTTCCATATTAAATACCTTTCCTTTCTTTTTTATAAAATTATTTGTTATTACAATCTATTTTAATTATAACACTAATATATAAACAATTTCAATAAATTTTTGCTTTAAGTTGCGGTTTTTTGCAAAAATATTATATTTAGAAAAAAGATATATATTTTGCAGTTCCGTTTTCCAAGGCGTTTAAGAAATTGAAAATTCAAAGTATATAAACACACTATAACAGGTTAAAGTGAATAACAACTCAGGTCAAACTCACTTTGAAATATATATCTTTTTTCTATTATTAAATGTATAAAATAAAAACACCAAAAATTAATATTTTTGCTTTAAGTCTTACTTTTTGTTGCTGTATAATGGTTTTTAATCTTTTAGATTACTTTTAAAATAGTATTTTCATATCCCACAAAATCATTTTTTATCTTAAAAATATCCAACAACCTATCTTCAGCTAAATTTAAAGAATCTTCGCTATCAGCGTGAATTTCTGCCAAAGGGTCTCCTATATTTACATAATCTCCAACTTTTTTTGTTAAAACAATACCTACAGAATAATTAATTTCATCTTCAATTCTAAGCCTTCCAGCTCCCAATTCACATGCAACTTTCCCAACATCTTTTGCATTAATTTGATATACATAACCATTTTGTTTTGCAATAATTCTCTTTATAAATTTTGCTTGTGGAAATTTTTCTATGTTTTCAATATATGAAATATCTCCTCCTTGATTTTTTACCATTTCTAAGAATTTATTGTAAGCTTTACCATTATATATATTTTCAATCATTTTACTTTTATTGTCTTCTATATTATCGCCTTTACCTGATAATTTCATCATATAAGCACCAAGTTCTAATACTACTTCTTTTAAATCTTTTGGCATTTCACCTTTTAAAAATTTTATTGCCTCTATTACCTCTAAATTATTGCCTACTGCATACCCTAAAGGTTCATTCATATTTGTTAAAATACATTTAGTCTCTCTATTTGCTAATTTCCCTATTTCTGTCATTTCATTTGCCAAAATTTCTGCTTGCTCTATATCTTTCATAAATGCACCTTTTCCAACTGTAATATCTAATACAATTTTTTGTGCCCCGCTTGCAATCTTTTTACTCATTATGCTTGAAGCAATTAAAGGTATACTTTCAACACATGCAATACTATCTCTTAATTGATATATCTTTTTATCTGCTGGTGCTAAATTCATTGTTTGTGAAATCATACTTATTCCAATATTTTTAACATTTCTTATAAAATCATTTACCTGTATTTCTGTTTTATAACCTGGTATTGATTTCATTTTATCAACTGTTCCTCCTGTAAATCCTAATCCTCTTCCTGACATTTTTGCAATTTTTACTCCTAATGAAGCTACTAATGGCAATAAACAAATTGAAACTTTGTCTCCAACTCCGCCTGTAGAATGTTTATCTACTATTGTTGTATTTAATTCTGATAAATCTAAAATTTCTCCTGAATGTGCCATTGCTAGTGTTAAATTTGTTGTTTCTTCTTTTGTATTTCCATTTAAAAAAATTGCCATTATCAGTGCAGCTACTTGATAATCTGCAATTTCATTTTTTACATATAATTTTATAAAGTATTCTATTTCTTCTTTTGCTAATTCTTTTCTATCTCTCTTCTTTTCAATAATTTCTAAAATATTCATTTTAACACTTCCCAATTAAATAAATTTATATTTTTTTCCAGTGTTTTTCCCTTTTTATACATAAACTATATTATACAAAATTTTTAGTAAAGCTTCTCCTATGAATTGGACACAAACCAAATTCTTTAATTGCTCTAATATGTTCAGATGTACCATATCCTTTATGTTTTGAAAAACCATATTGGGGATAAACTTCATCCCATTGTCTCATAATTCTATCCCTTGTTACTTTAGCTAAAATTGAAGCAGCTCCAATTGAATAGCATTTTTCATCTCCTTTAATTATTGACTTATATTCAACTCCTGCTGTATCTATATTTTGTAATGCGTCAATTATAATTAGATTAGGTTTAACATCTAATTCTTTAACAACAGATGTAACTCCTTGCTTCGTTGCTTGTAATATATTGATTTTATCAATAACATCTTGTCCTATTATTGCAATTGAATAACTAATTGCTTCTTCTATTATCTTATCATATAACATTTCTCTCTTTTTCTCTGAAACCTTTTTTGAGTCATTAACTCCTTCTATCATTGAATCTTTGGGCATTATTACACCTGCAACAACTACTGGTCCTGCTAAAGGTCCTCTTCCTGCTTCATCTATACCACATATGTTTTTATATCCATTTTCATATATTTCTTCCTCTATTTTCTTATAATTTGTTAGTCTTTCTAATTCTTTTTCTTTCATTTTACTGTAATTTGTCCTCCAACTTCTATATCCAATTTATAACCTCTAATTTATAACCTCTAAATTAAATCTTATTTATTTCGCTTAGCGAATAATAAGTTTTACCTTCATTTTCAATTCCTTTTAAATTATATATCTCAACTTGTGCATTTTTTATATCATATCTTATTATATATAATCCATTTTTATCATCTGATTTTACATTTGCTATTCCCATCTCAGTAAGATTTTCTGAGGTTAGCTTGTAATAATATATATATGTTGCATTTTCTTCTACAAGGTTTTCTTGTGTTATTCCTATTTTATTACTTAATTGGTTTGCATCAACTATCTCTTCCCCTTTTAATTCAGCTTTTGCTTTCTGAATTCTATTACTTTTTTCTTCTCCTTCTTTT
This sequence comes from uncultured Clostridium sp., assembly GCA_947646915.1. Taxonomy (GTDB): domain Bacteria; phylum Bacillota; class Clostridia; order TANB77; family CAG-508; genus CAG-269. The sequence continues at coordinate 18,443 of CANSII010000034.1, forward strand.
ATGGTGTCTATATTTGTTCCTAATTTAAAGTTAGCGTTTTCTGCATATTCTAATCCTTTTACTTTTATTAATAACATGTTTGTTTTTATGTTTTCTATTTCTGTTTGTTTAATAATATTATTTCCTGTTCCTATTGATATTCCTGCTATTATTAATAATATTACTATTGTTATTACTAATGCTACCATTGTTATGCCTTTGTTTTTTTTCATTTTTCTCTCCTATCTTTAACTTGTTATTTATTTTATAAATTCTACATAAGATATCTGTAACTCGCTTCGCTCGAACAGCTTTTTTTTTTTCTTTTCAATGTTTACAGAATTTCGAAAGAAATTCTGCATAAGATATCTGTAACTCGCTTCGCTCGAACAGCTTTTTTTTCTTTTCAATGTTTACAGAATTTCGAAAGAAATTCTGCATAAGATATC
>CANSII010000035.1 GCA_947646915.1 uncultured Clostridium sp.
ATTAAAAATTAATTTTGAAAATTTTTTATGACATTTTCAAAAGTTATTGACATACAAAAATAAAAAATAAAGAAAAACAAAAACATTATTTTATTTTTCTCTATTTTTTAATATATCTTATATAATTAAATTTAATACATTGTACATACCTGTGGTACACATACATAATACAATACCACAAATAGTTGGTAATGCAAATGAAATTAAAGTCCATTTTATACTTTTAGTTTCTTTTTTTATAGTTAGTAATGTAGTAGCACAAGGAAAATGTAAAATAGTAAATAACATTACATTTATTGCTGTTAATATACTCCATCCATTTTGTATTAATATTTGGCCTATTTGTATAGTATCTTCAATGTTGACTAATGCTCCTCCTTTTAAATAACACATTAAAATTATTGGTAATACTATTTCATTTGCAGGAATACCTAATATAAAAGCTGTTAATATATATCCATCTAATCCCATTAATTTAGCAAATGGGTCTAAAAAGCTTGCTATCATTGTTAATAAACTTTGACCATTTACTCCTATATTAGCTAATAACCATATAACTATTCCTGCTGGTAATGCAACTACAATTGCTCTTCCTAATACTGCTAATGTTCTATCAAATATTGATCTAACTAATATTTTTCCAAATTGCGGTTTTCTGTAAGGTGGTAATTCTAATATCATTGATGATGGCATTCCCTTTAGTACTGTTTTTGATAATATCTTTGATATTATTAATGTCAAAATTATTCCTAATATTATTACTAATATTACTGCTATTGTTGATATTACTGATGATAATAGTGCATTTTCTCCTGCATATGCTCCTGCTATAAATATTGTCGCTATTGCTATTAATAATGGAAATCTTCCATTACATGGTACAAAATTATTTGTTAATATTGCAATTAGCCTTTCTCTAGGAGAATCTATTATTCTGCATCCTGTTACTCCACACGCATTACAACCAAATCCCATGCACATGGGAATGACAAGATGGTAACTTTAAATTTATTGGATAAACAAGAAAAAATTAAATTTGATAAAATTTATTATGATGTTTATTTTAGATTATAAAAAACTTAGAACTTTATGCAATTAATACAAAAAATTTTATTTAATAAAATAATTAAAAAGGCTTGACAAAAAAGAACAATTGTTTTATTATGTAAGCACAGTAAATTTTGAAAGGTTGATGCTAATGCAAATTGAACTAAACAAGATACAAGAATTATTAGATTGGATGAAAACGAAACTGTATTTAAATACTAAGGTTGAACAAGCAAATAAAAGATATGTAAAACGAGGACAAGTATATAACTGTTATTTTGGAATAGGTGTCGGAAATGAAATACAAAAATTAAGACCATGTATTATTTTGCAAAATAATATAGGAAATGCTAAATCAGGAAATATTGTAGTTGCACCTATTACACATACATACAAGGATATACCAAGTATCGTAAAAATCAATACTCAATATAATGATGATAGAACTATTTTACTTAATGGCTATGCAAATGTATCTAATATATTATGTGTAAGTAAAGCAAGATTAGAAAACTATGTAACTGCACTATCTACAACAGAAATGAAGCAAATAGATATAGCTATTGCAATATCACTAGATTTAATGCACTATTATGCAAAAATTAAGAAAAATCTAGAAGATAAATTAACATATATACAAAAAATAAAAAATGAAAGAAATTTAGCCCAAAATCAAATAAATGAATTATTAAAACTTTCTAACTTTAGTAATTTTGAAGAATTAAAAAAATTTTTGAAAAATTATAGACAATCCGTTTAGTAAATGGTATAATTAAATTACAAATAAATTACTAACAGAGTGTAGTAATAGTATTAAATTTTAAAGTTGGGAAACTTAGGACAAGTTTCCTTTTATCATTTAAGAATATATTTTATTAATATGCATATACTAACAATACAAAGTTGTTGTAGATAGGATATTTGCAATTATGAAAAAGCCAAAATAGGATCAAAAATCTTATTTCGGCTTTTATTTATTATATTAAAATACTAATTTTACTTTAGGTCCTATTATAAAAAATGTCAATTTTTTTATGGCATGATAAGGAAAGCAGAGCATTTCCTATGAACATTTAGAAAAACAAGCTTTCTAATCCTCTAGCAAGAATATTCTTTTGCAGATAAAATGTAGAGGGCATACACTTCGATGTATTTTTTATCGAAAATTATTGAAATATAGGCATTTGCTTTCTTGAAAATAAACCAAAAGTATGGTAGAATATGAAAAGTTTCAGAAAAATTAGGAGATGAAAAAAATGATAATAATATATGATTTTGATGGCACGTTAACACCATATTCATTGCCACAATATGAAATATTAAAGAAATGTGGATATGATGATGAAACATTAATGAGAAGAATAGAAAAAGAAATAAATAACAAAAATGCTAAAGGGTTATATGAAGCTTATTATAAATGCTATAGAGATATTTTATTAGAAAATGATATTGTGATGACAAGACAAAATGTATGTTTAGGAGCAAATAGAGTGCAATTAAATAATGGAGTTGCTGATTATTTTAGAAATTTTCAAAGCTCAAAAACAGGAGTTAAACATTATATTGTTACTTCAGGACTAAAAGATTATATTGATGAAACATCAATTAGAGAATTTGTTAATGATGTCTATGGGGTTACATTTAAGCAAGAAAACGGAATATATGTAAATATAGATATTCTATTAACAGATGAAAAAAAAGTTGAAATTATTCAAAAAGTTCAAAATGAAAATAATGGAATCAATGAAATTATATATTTTGGAGATGGTTTAACAGATATATATGCATTTGAATATGTTCATAGTATAGGTGGAAAGAATGTATTTATTACATCAAATAAAAAATCAATGGCTAATTATCAAAAATTAAATGTTAATGGAATTATTGATGAATGTTTTGAGGCTGATTATGGGCTTGATTCAAAAATAAGTAGGTACATTCAAAGACAAATAGTAGCGGAAAAAGATATATCTCGATAGTGTGGGCTAAATATAATACATATCACAAATAGTAGATATGCTGTTATGTAAAAACATTTAGCTAAAATCTAATTAAAGTTAAGCAATCATTTAACATAATATTTTGCAAAAACATTGCAAAATCCTGCAGTATACAAGAACTTTTTTGTCTGTTAAAATAATAATATCTAAAATAATAAATATTGGAGCAAGGGAAAACTTAAGTTTTTAATTTCTCTTGCTTTTTTATATTGGAAAGGAAAAAGATTAAACTACTAAAATTAACAGATGAAATAATAAACTATCAATTTATTCCTGTACCTAAAAAATTACTACAGAACAAAGAATATTTTAAAATAAGTTCTAATGCAAGACTTGTATATATTCTTTTTATAGAAAGATTAGGCTTGTCAAAGCAAAATAAATTATGCAATCAAAAAGAAGAAATCTATATTGTCTATTCTCAAAAAAAGTTATGCAAAATTTTAAATAAAACAGATAAGATAATAAATAAGGCTATAGATGAGTTAATAGAAAATAAATTGATATATAAAGAAAAAACAGGAATTGGAAAAGTTGATAAATACTATATTTATGATATTTTTCAAAATGATATACACGTAAAAATTACGAATGACAATCGGAAATTTTTATAAAAATAAATCGGAAAAATTACGAAGTAATAATATTAATAATTATAATAAAAATAATCTTAATAAAAAAGAAAAGATTTTTACGCAAAGAGAGTATACCATAGAAGATTTTGAAAAATTATATGCTAATAGTCAATGGAAAAATAATGAATAACATTTTTAAAATTTTAATATATATGGATTATGAAAGATAATTTTATAAAATATAACATTGAAGATATAATTAATCAAAAACTCTATGAAGAAAATATAATTGATGAAAGTACATATAAATTTGTTAAGGATAAATTATTAAGATTATTATATGAATTAGATAAAAATACTAGAGAACTTTAGACAAGTGTGATATATTGGTTTTGTATTAATTGTATAAGGTTCAAAATCGTTGAAAATAATTAATTTAATTCTTTTTCAACTAAATTAAGAAATTAGGAGGATAAAATAAAAATGACCTTATATGAAATGAAAAATGAATTTAGTAAACGGTAAGACAATTTTTGATCTACCATTAAGAGTAGCATATTATGCAAGAGTTTCAACAGAAAAAGAAGAACAATTGCATTCTTTAGATAATCAAGTTACATATTTTAATGAATATATTAAATCAAATAAAAACTGGCAATTTATAAATGGTTACATAGATGAAGGAATTACAGGAACAAGTTCTAAAAAAAGAGAAAACTTTATGAGAATGATTGAAGACGGGAAAAATAAAAAATTTGATTTAATAGTAACAAAAGAAGTTTCAAGATTTTCAAGAGATACAATTGATAGTTTGCTTTATACAAGAAAATTACTAGAATATGATGTTTGTGTATATTTCACATCTGATAATATTATAACAGCTTCAAATGATGGAGAATTAAGGCTTACAATAATGTCTAGTATGGCACAAGATGAAGTTAGGAAATTATCAGAAAGGACAAAATTTGGATTTAAAAGGTCTATTGAAAAAGGAAGAGTTCTAGGTACAGATAATATTTGGGGATATAAAAAAGATGATGGAAAATTAATAATTGATGAAGAAGAATCAAAAGTTGTAAAAGAAATTTTTAAAGTTTATGCAAATAATGAAAAGATTGGTTTAAAAAATTTATCAATTTATTTAAAAGATAACGGTATTTTAAATAGAAATGGTAATCCTATTCATCAAAATACTTTAAAGAAAATAATTCAAAATCCTAAATACAAAGGATTTTACACAGGTGGTTTATCTACAGTCATAGATTACAGAAGTAAAAAAAGAAACTTTAATAATCCATCTGAATGGAAAGTATATGAAGATAATAATGCTGTTCCCCCTATTGTTAGTAAAGAATTATGGGAAAAAGCAAACCAAAAATTACTTGAACGAAGTAAATCTGCAAGTATGTATCAAAAACATCAAACAAAATATGCTTTATCTGGAAAAATACATTGCGAAAAGCACAAATGTGGTTTTGTTAGAAAAGTAAAACATTATAAAACAAAAGGCGATGTTGTTCGTTGGATTTGTCAAGATTATAATAATACTGGTAGAAAAAACTGCTCTACCCCATTTGTCTTAGAACAAGATATTTATAGTATTTTATTAAATGTTTTTAAATCTTATGAAAAATATAAAGATGAAATCACACATGAATTAATTTCTTTTTATAATGAAATTTTATACAAACAAGAAACTAATTCTAAAGAAATACAATTGCAAAATGAAATTGATAACCTTTTAAGTAAAAAAGAAAAGTTACTTGATTTAGCATTAGATGGGATTTTAAGTAAAGAAGATTTGAAAGCAAAGAATGTAATCATTGAAAATCAAATAGAAGATTTAAAAGCACAATTAGAAGAAATTCAAAAACAAAATGTAAAGCAAAAAAATCAAAAACAATATCTAAATGTTTTAAAAGAAAACATCTTAAAAAGTATTGATGTAAATGAAAGTAATTTAGAAGATTACATCAGAAAATTTTTAGATAAAATTATTGTTAAAGATAATCAAGAAAAATCAGAATTACAAATAATATTAAATACTAAAAAATTAATTGCTGTAAATTTGCCTATCAAACTCAGGCAATTGAACAATTTGAGTGACAAAAATGGTTCTCAAATTTTAAAAATACCACTTTGTCACTCCCATGCACATAGTTATCATCTGTTTACCACTACAACAAGCCTTTTTAAAAAAGCCATCCATATTAAAAGCAATTCTAGGAAGATAACCCAAATCCTCAAGCACAGTAAATAATGGAAAGAATATTGCCATTGGAGGAAGCATAACAGAAATAATCCAAGTCAAAGTTTGAAAACCTCCATTTATGAGCAAATCTGATAGCCATTTTGGGCAATTTATATACTCTGCAAAAACTACTAATTTATCTTGAATCCATGCAAACATGTTAAAAAGCAAATCTGAAGGATAATTAGCACCAATTATAGTAATCCAAAAAATTATTCCTAGAAAAAATATCATTATTGGAATTCCAAATTTTTTAGAAGTCAAAATTTTATCAATTTTTTTATCTTTTTCTTTATAATCCTTATTTTCAAAGGTACATACTTGTTCTGAAACATTTTCAGCCTTTTTCATTAAATTTGAAACAATTTTATCCTTAAAATTTTTCTCATTTATACCCTTCTTTTTCAAATTCAGCTTAACATGTTTTAATTCGCTTTGTATATTTTTATTATTTAAATCTATTTTTAAATTCTTTTGTATAGATTCTAAAATTTTCTCCTCTCCATCAATTAATTTTAATGCAATCCATCTATAAATCTTTTCATCTAAATCAATATCTGTAGTCTCTTCAGAATATCTATTTTCTATTCCATCAAATTTTTCATTATCATCATTAAACTGTATAACATTAATTTCCTGCTCTATTTTTTCATTTAATTTTATTATATTGCTTTCAATTTCAGGTAAATATTTTACTTTTTTTGGGCTAGGTATTATCTCTTTTTTACATACTTTATAAATTGTCTGTTTTAATTCTTCTAAAGTTTTTTTATCTTTTGCTGTAGTTCCTACAACTGGTACTCCTAGTAATTTTGATAATTTTTTCAAATCAATCTTAATCTTTTTCTTTTTTGCTTCATCTAATAAATTTACACAAACTATTATATTTTCTGTTATCTCCATAATTTGATAAACTAAATTTAAGTTTCTTTCTAAACATGTGCTATCTACAACTACAACTGTTGCATCAGGATTTCCAAAACAAATATAATCTCTTGCAATTTCTTCTTCTTCTGAATTTGACATTATAGAATATGTACCTGGTATGTCAACTACTGAAAATTCTTCTCCATTTATTTTCGTTTCACCTTTTGCATTTGCTACCGTCTTTCCTGTCCAATTTCCTGTATGTTGATGCATACCTGTTAAATTGTTAAATATTGTTGATTTCCCTACATTTGGGTTTCCTGCTAATGCTACTGTATATTTTTCTTCCAAATTATCACCACCTAAAATTTAATTACTATACTATATGATTATAATTTGGATATTGTTATTTTTTTACTAAACTAATCTAATTATAGAAAAAGATATATATTTCAAGTTGAGTTTGACCATGAAAGGTAAGTTGATTATGCATTGTTATTCACTATTTTCATTCTTTTTTAATCGATAAAATGTCCATATCTAGCTAATTTTTCATAACAAATATTTTTCAAATTTAGATCTTTTATTATATTTTGAGGTTTACATTCTTTATAATATTTACTATTTTTATCTACAAAATAAGTGCCTTTATCTGATTCAATATATATAGCTAATGGCTCTTGAACACCTATTGCATAACTTAATTGAACTTGACACCATTTTAGTTTATCTCTTTTTAATATTTCTTTTGCAATTTCCCTTGCTTTATATGCACCACTACGATCTACTTTACTTGGATCTTTGCCACTAAATGCACCTCCGCCAACTTTAGCAAAAGAGTGGTATGTGTCAACAACAATTTTTCTTCCAGTTAAACCACTATCAGCTTCAAATCCTCCTATTTCAAATCTTCCTGTTGGATTAATTAAAAATTCTTCAACTTCAATATCATATTCTTTACAAATTTCGATTATAATAGATTTTATAATTTCGTCTGTTATCTCTCTTTCGATTTCTGTATTTTGATAGCAAATAGTAAAGGTTTTTATTTTTAATAATTTCATATTTTCATCATAATAACCTGTAATTTGAGCTTTTCCATCTGCTAAAAAACGTGTATCTGTTTTTCTTAATTCATCATATTTTATACTTAATTTCTGTAATATAACCATTGCTTTTGGCAATAAATTACTGGTATCATTACAGGCAAATCCAAACATCATTCCATTATCTCCTGCTCCTCCAATAACATCATTTGTTCCTAATGCTATTTCTGGGCTTTGAATTCCTATATTGTTTATAATTAAATAATTAATAGAATATCCTATGTCCTGTAATACATCTTTTGTTATTTTTTCTATATTTATTGTTGCTTTTGTTGTTACTTCTCCTGTTATAAATATTTTTCCTTTACCTCCTACAACTTCAATTCCACACCTACTGTCTTTATCTTGCTTTAAACATTCATCTAATATAGCATCACTTATTTGATCACATACTTTGTCTGGATGTCCTCTAAATACAATCTCATTTGTATATATTCTTTTATTATTTTCTTTCATACTTTTGCCCTTCTTGTTATACAAATAATGTCCAAAAAGAAACGTCCCCAATGGACAAAAATGTCCAAAAGGGACGTTTCCTTTTGGACATTTTATATTTCCATTTGAATTGCCAAAAATGTTGCAGCAGATTGTGCTACCTTTTTTTCAACTTCATTCATTTTAGTATTTGCATCTTTAGACATTAATATAACTGTACCAATTGCATCACCATTTGAGATTATAGGATATACTATTTGAGAATTATTTTTTTTATCATTATTTTCACTTTTTGTGATAGGCATTGACATATCGCTATTTTCCTTACTTGTATATACTTCTTTATCTTCCATAAGTTTTTCTAACTCTTCACTTACATCTTGTTCCAAAAACTCTTTTTTTGAACCACCTGATACTGCTATTATAGTGTCTTTATCTGTTATACATGCAATATGTCCAGTTGTTTTTGCTAATGTTTCAGCATATCCTGTTGCAAATTCTGATAATTCTCCTATTGGGGAATATTTTTTTAATATTACTTGACCTTCTCTATCTGTAAATATTTCTAAAGGATCACCTTCTTTTATTCTTAATGTTTTTCTTATTTCTTTTGGTATAACAACTCTACCCAAATCATCTATTCTTCTTACTACTCCAGTTGCTTTCATAATTTTCCTCCTTGATTTTTTAATTATATCTTTATTATCTCAATTAAGGAAAATTTTATACATTTTTATTAAATTTTTTAATTTTACTATATTCTACATTTTAGTTGATACTTCTTTTTTATTACAATAAACTCTATCCATATATTCATCTGAATAATATTTGTCTAAAAATAAATCTACTTTATTTTTTGGCATTATATTATTCCTTCTTTCAGTTTGTCTATTAGCTGCTATAAAAGATAAACTAATATCAATAAAAATTAAAATTGACATTATAATTGTAACTATTCTCTTATTGTTTTCATAAAAATTATTTCTAAATTTTTCAATAATCGGAATTACATATTTTGCATATAAAACTCCTCCTGTTCCCCAATATATACAATGCAATAAACTTGTTCTTCCATTGATATTAAACATAAGATTTGAATAGTCCCAAGATATTGTTCCAAATATTCTCTCTTGTGCAAATGAACATATATATTCAGTAATTCCTCCTAGTACCATTGTTATTCCAAACACTTTTATTTTATTTTGTATATCCATATTACTCAGAATTAAATAATATATTACTATTCCTACACCATATACTGGGGTAAATGGTCCATATATTAAACCTTGTCTTGATTCAAAGTGCCCCTTTTGAACTAATGCTACTATCATTTCAAATATATATCCTAATATACTTCCAAAAATAAATAACCAAAATATAATTACTAATTCTTGTGTTAAATTTCTTTTTTTCATTTTTTACTCCATTTATTTTTTATTTAAAAGGTCACAATTTTTAATTATGACTATCTTGTCCTTTACTTATTATTATGTTAGCTTCACTTTCTGTTATATATTTATATTCTACCATTTTATTTAAAACTTGCTTTTGTCTTTGCTTTGCTAGTTCTAAGTTTGATGTTGGAGCATATACTGATGGTGCATTTGGAATTCCTGCTAACATTATACTTTCATAATCAGTCATATTTATTGGTTCTTTATTAAAATAATGTCTGCTTGCTTCCTTTACTGTATAACAATTATCTCCAAAAAAACTTGTATTTATATACAATTCTAATATTTCATCTTTTGAACATGTTTCTTCAAATTTAAATGACATAAATACTTCTGCAAATTTTCTTTCTATTTTCTTTTCTTGTGTAAAATATGTATTTTTGGCTAATTGCTGAGTTATTGTGCTTCCGCCTTCTACAAAGCTCATTTTTCTTATATCGTTAATCATTGCTCTTCCAATTGATATAATATCAATTCCATTATGGTTATAAAATCTATGATCTTCAACACCAATTACAGCATTTATATATGTTTTTGGTATTTCTTCTAATTCTGTATAATTTGGCTTAGATTTTACTTCTTCAATTTTGTCTGCTATACTAATTGTTTCTATTGCTTCCTTATACATATTATATCCTTTTATTGTAAAATATCCAACTATTGATGTAAATATTGTTATTATTATTGTTGTTATAATTATTATTAATTTTTTTAATATTTTCATTTCTATCACCTAATTTAATTTTACTACTTTAAAGTGACTACAAAATGACTTTTATAGTATTTTAAATAAACCATAACTTAAAAACGTTTAATTGGGTCTTGTTCATAATAGTTTGTATCAAAATATTGATTAAATACTCTACCTTTTATATCTTCATCATATAAAACTTTATTTACAAAATAATTTCCTAAACTAAATATTGCTGTAAAAAATAAAACAATACCCATTAAAATAATACTAATAAAATCAATTTTTACTTTAACAGTTGATTTACTATTCAAATACAAAATTTCAATACCTAAGCCTATTAATACAACTGGCCATATCATTAATAAATATTTAAAAAAGTCAAATTTTGTAAAAGTCATTACTATAACTGATATTCCAATTATAATAAGCATAGTTCCAAATGTATATGTACCAACTCTTTTTTCAATCTTATCTTTTTTCTCTTCTTTCTCATCCATAAATTATTTCAACCCTTTCTCAATCCTCAACTCAAACTCCTGTCATTTAACATCTGATATCCACATCTAACTTCTACTTATTAGAAATCATTTTAGTTCCAATACCAATTGTAATTGCTGCTACAATTAAAGATGGAAAATACATTCTTATAATTTTAATAAAATCTACTAAAAAGTCTATTCCTATTTGTCTTGAAATTCCATATAATACATTATTTAAAAGTAAATATAGACCTACAAAAATAATTCCTATTCCTAATAATTTATTGTTTTTTATCTTATTTAAATCTATTCCTTGTAAAATATAATCATCTTTGATTTCTGAGTCTGTTCCTATTAAATTTCGAATGTTATAAGTATCAAAAAAACTATATGCCATTATGATTAAAAATGGTATGATGAATACTACTGTCTCTAGCATTACTGCTAAAATAAATAATATTCCTCCAATACACATTAATGATAATCCTCTTTTCATATAATTTTGGTACATTTGACCTGCACCTGGTATAAAACTAAAACAAAATGTAAAAAATAAATTTTTCTTCATTATTTTTCCTCCTTTTCTATTTCTAATGGTGTTGTAAACCATTTACAAAAATCACTTAATTTTTCATTTATTGATATACTTGTTGTTTCTTTATCTTCTTTATATTTTGATATATTATCATTTTTTATAAAGTCTGTTCTGCATATTGCTAATGAAAATATTAAACATGCTGCAATTTTACAAATATCAACATAATAAATTTTTTTCTTTTTATTTACTTTTGATATTATGTTATCTTTTAAATTTGATGGTGTTTCGATCTGTTTTTTATTAATTTCATTTATATATTTTTCTAGATAAATTTCATCTTGTAATAATTCATTAATTTTATCTATTTTATTCATAACCGCTCCTTTCTTAATATGTCTTTCAATATATTTTTTCCTCTTGAAATTTGCACTTTAACAGTACCTTTTGTTGTTTTATTTATGTTTGCAATTTCATCTAATGTATATTCTTGTATGTAATATTGAAAAAGTATTTTATTATATGGACTTTTTAAATTTTCTATTATTTTTCTTATTTCTTTACTTTTGTCTTTTTTCATAAATTCATCTAAGCAATTTTCTTCTTGTCCAAATTCTTGTATATTTTGTATATCCTCTAATACAGTACTTTCTCTTCTTTTACCTGATTTTAAATAGTCTTTGCATTTATTTAATACAATCTTACACAAAATATTTCTAATTTCTGTTTCTGATAATTTTTTATATTCATTATAGTGTTTATATAAACTTAAATATGCTTCTTGTACTAAGTCCTGTGAGTCTTCTGGGGATGATGTCATATCTATGGCTATTTTATATGTTAATTTATTATATTTATTTACTATTTCTTCGAATTTCATCTTTCCCCCTTTCTAAGTGATTTTGTTATATATAACGATTATTTTTTTTTATAGTTAACAAAAAAGAGCTATTTTTTTATAAATTGCTCTTTTGTTTTTTATATAATTTTTTCACTTTGTATAAATATTCCTATTTTATCCCCATCATTCATATCCATTTAATTTATTTTCATTTACTTTTAGGATAAGTCTCATACTTTTCTAAGATATATTGCAAGCTCTTTGAAAACTCCTTAAGCATAAAAATTTTGATAGTCTGATCTTTACCTTTCAAATAATCATCAATAACCTGTTTCAGTTGTCTAATATTATCCATTTCAGGCTCTATATCATTAAAATATCTATCTGCTCTATTTAGCAATTTTTCCTTTATTAAAACAATATCTTCATTACTTGCACAAGCAATTCTCTGGAATAATTGATAAGTATCATAATATTTAAAAATTGGAATATTCATACACTCTTTATCAAACTTTTCATAAAAAACTTCCATTCTCATAGGAATACTCTTAAATACCTGGTCTGCCATTTCCTTATACATTTTTTCCAACAATTGTTCATTTAGAGAATTAAAATGTTTAATTATATCATCCATATCTTCTTCAAACTGTTCTATTGCTATCTTAGAAAGTTCGCCCTTTACATCAGGACAAAATTCTGATTTTAATGAAGCTATATTCATTCCATTAAAAAATATACTTTTTAATGTTTTTATATCATAATCAATTAAATGTTTTCTTGAAAAATAACTAAAATAAGCATATATTTTAACAATATCAATCAATTCAATATTACCAAATTTAACATCTTCTAGAACAGATTCAATAATTTTACCAAATTCATCATCAGATATTTTCCAATATTCTTCTGTAAGTAGTCTTTTAAATCCAGGAAGATTTTCAGTATCTACAGTATTTCTTATTGTTTCCATATTATCTTTAAATAATTTCATATCAAAAATTCTTGTTCTAACATAATACTCTATAAATTTAAAAAATCTATATTCAGCCTTAAAATTATAATAATAAGTGTTGTCAAATTCTTTTATATAAAATTGTCTGTTGTCCATCAATATCCTTGAAGAAACTAATAAAGCCTTATATTCCTCATTGTCTTTTACATTTACAAATTTTTCTTTTGTAACCTTTCCTGCTTTTATTTCAAAAGATATTGCAATTGTAAAAATCAGCATCGTTTGCATTATTCTATTATTTAAATTTGGATAACTTTTTTCTACCATTTCGTGTATTTTTTGAAAATCATTTAATGCATGTTTTAAAATTCTTAAATTTTTTGTTCCACTTCTTTCAAATGTAGACATTATTAATCTTGTATTTTCCCTTAAAAATCTAATTAATTCTGGATTATTTTCATATCTCATTAATATTCCATTTATAATGTAATCAAATTTTGGTGCATATTCAAAGGTCTCACCTATTAACTTTTCTTTTATTCTCTCATAATCATTCGCTTTATCAAAAACATGCTCTATTTTACTTTGAATTTTTTCTACCATTGGTTTATCTGTAGTATTTAATTCACCTTGTTTATCTAATAAATATGTTGCTATAAATGTTTTCATTTCTAAATTAGAACTTTTTAATTTTGTTGATAATTCTTTTTCATTACATATAATTATTGTTTTTATATGATCATGCTCAACAAAATTGTTTATATATCCTAATATATCAATAACATCTACATTTGCTCTTTCTAAGTCATCAAAACATAATACTTTATCATCTGTGGCAAAAAAGTCAGTATAATCTAACTTGTCCCCATTTTGTGTTACACCAAATAAATTTGCCATATCTAATCCAGTTTTTGCATATTCTGGTATTGTTGTTTGTTTATGTGAATCCATAAATTTTCTTAGATTTTTATCCATTAATTGTGTGGTTTCTATAAATATTTTTTTACTTATCTCTTCTAAGTTTGATATTCCATACAAGGACATATATATTGTTGTGTATCTTTTTCCATTTAATTGCATTGATTCGATTTTTCTTCTTATTTTGTTATTCCAAAAGTGTGTTTTTCCAATTCCCCACTCTCCATTTAGCATTATTGCATAGTCTGTATAATCAGATCGTACATAATCTAAAATACTTTCAACTAGATCTTCCATCTTTTACCTTTCACTCCACTTCGTTTCGCTTATTACCATTAAAAGAATTTCAAAGAAATTTTTTAATGGCAACCATCGATTTTCCTTTTGGTTATGTTCTAAAACCAATATTAATCTTTTGCTAATACTAAAATTCCTATTTTTTTAGGATTTGCTTGTCTTAATATTTTACTACATTCATTTACTGTACTTCCAGTTGTATATATATCATCTATTAGTAATATTTTTTTATTTAAAAGTATTTCTTTGTTTTTTAGCTGATAAACATTTTGTATATTTGCATCTCTTTCTTCTCTATTTAATTTACTTTGTTCAATTATGTTTTTTGTTTTTATTAGGCAATCTTTATTAATTTGTATATTTGTTTTTTTTGCTATTTCTTTTGCTATTAATAAACTTTGATTATATCCTCTTTCTTTTTGTCTTTTTTTACTTATTGGAACTGGAACTATTGTATCATAATTAATAATTTTTTGAAATATTTTTTTGTTTTTTATCATGAAATCTACAAGTGTTTTATTTAAATATGCTTTTTCATTAAATTTAAAATCAATTATTATTTTTCTAATTAATCCTTCATATTTGAATATATAAATTATTTCATTAAAATTTTTATTTTCTATTTCTTGACCTTCATTTATTATTGCGAATTGTGCTTGCTTCTCTAATGATATTTCACACTTTCTACATATTGACTTTCTATTTACTTTTCCACATATTCCACACATTTGTGGATAAATTATGTCTAATATTTTGTCTTGTATGTTTAAAATACTCTTCACCCTTCCAATTATCTCTGCTCTTATGTTCTGTTTTTTGTATTTTTTATATTATTTAGATAATTCTAATTGTTTAATCTTGAATTCTAGCCCTGTATTTCTTTTTTTACTATCAATATTTTGAATCATATAGTTTACAACTTTTTCATTTCCTATAACAATTAACAGTTTTTTTGCTCTCGTAATTCCAGTATATAGCAAATTTCTAGTTAATAACATTGGTGCAGATGGTGGTGCTAACATTATTACTACATCAAATTCGCTTCCGTTGTGCTTTATGAATGGTTATTGCATAGCTATGTTCTATCTGCTCTAAATCAGAATATTCATACCATGCGACTTTTTCATCATCAAATTTAATTTTTACAATTTTTTGTTTTTCATCAATTTCTAATATTGTACCTATTTCTCCATTAAATACTCCTGTTCCAATTTCTGTTTTCTCTAATTGTTCTTTTTCTGTTTTCCCATCATAATTCTGTATATTCATTATATTACTTTTTTCTCTTTCCCATGTAATATCATAATTGTTCTTTATTTGCATTATTCTATCTCCAACCCTGTATACAACCCCTCCACTAACTTTTTCTGGTAGTTCTTCTAGATTAGGATTTAATACTTGTTGCAATTCTTTATTTAATTCTCTTGTTCCTAATGCTCCTTTTCTTGTTGGGGTAAGTACTTGTATGTTTTTAAAAAAGTCATAATTTCCAAACTTTTCTAATCTTCCTGTTGATAAACTTATCACTTCTTGTAACATTTTTTCTTGTACATTTTGTTTTATAAAAAAGAAGTCTTCTTTTGTTTCTTCTGATAATTCACTATCTCCTTTTTGTATAAAGAATTCTCCATTGTTTACTCTATGTGCATTTAATATGATTTTACTTTTTGCAGCTTGTCTAAAAATTTTATCTAATTTTACTGTATTTATTACCTCTGAATTTATTAAATCTTTTAATATACTTCCTGGTCCAACTGATGGTAATTGATCTATATCTCCTACTAATATCAATTTTGTTCCTTGATATATACAATTTAATAAATAGTTCATTAAAAACATATCAACCATTGAAAGTTCATCTACTACTATTATATCTGCATCTATTGGTTCTCCTTTATAGTCTTTGCTTTTTGAGTATATTCCTTCATCATCTATTTTTCCAATACATAATAGTCTATGTAATGTTGATGCTTCTTTTCTGGTGGCTTCTGTCATTTTTTTGGCAGCTCTTCCAGTTGGTGCTGCTAATATTACTTTTTTATTTCTTTCTTCATATAAGTCTATTATAGTTTTTATAATTGTTGTTTTTCCTGTTCCTGGTCCTCCTGTTATTATTGTAACATTGTTTTCATTTATAGCTTCTACTGCTTCTTTTTGTTTTTCAGATAGCTCAATATCTGACTTTTCCTCTATCTTTTTTAGTGCTTTTTCTATATTTTTTATTTCTTTCATATTTGGACTTTTGTGTAATTTCATTATTCTTATAGCAATTTCTTGTTCTACTTTATAAAAGCTCTCTAAATATATCCATTCTATATTATCTCTTTTTTCTATTACAATTTCTTCTTTGGCTTTTAAATTTATGATATTTTCTTCTACATTTTCTGTTGTTATATCTAATAATAATATTACAAATTCAATTAAATTTTCTTTTATAACACATGAATTGCCATTATATGTTGCTTTTATTAATGCGTATTTTATTCCGCTTTCTACTCTTTTTTGATTGTCATAATTTATTCCTAAATTTAATGCCATTTGATCTATTTGCTTAAAGTCTACACCTCTTGCTATATCTATTAATATATATGGATTTGCTTCAATTTGTTCTATTGCATTTATTCCTAATAAATCATATACTTTTTTGGCATTTTCTGCTCCAATTCCAAATCTTTCTAAAAATCCTACTATTTGCCATACTTCCCAATTTTCTATAAAGCTTTCTGCTATCTCTTGTGATTTTTTTATAGATATTCCTTTTATTTCAGCTAATCTTTGTGGCTCAAATTTAAATATGTTTATTGTGTCTTCTCCAAATTTTTTTATTATTCTTTTTGCTGTTGCTTCTCCTATTCCTTTGACATTTCCTTTTGATAAGTATTTTTCTAATGCACTTAATGTTTCTGGCATTATCTTTTCAAATGTTTCTACTTTAAATTGTGGGCCATAATCTTTATGTTCAACATATTTTCCTTTTACTTTTAGAGTGTCTCCACTTTTTACAAATGGTAAGTATCCTACTATTGTTGTTGTTTCTTCTTCTGTTTCAAATTCCGCTATTGTATAACTATTTACTTCGTTTTGATATATTATTTCTGTTACTTCTCCTTTAATTTCTACTCCCATTGTTTCACTCCGTTCATCGTCTTCCTTTTTTAATTTTACTTGTCAGTCTTAGTGTCTTAAACTCCTTCATTTTCTTCTACAATATATTTTGTTATCATTTGTAATTCTATTTCTTCTCCATGTACTAATTTGATTTGATATGCTCCCGTTTCATTTACATAAAATGCTAATTCATTACTGGTTTTCCAATTATCTTCTTCTTCTAATTTATATTTTACTTCCCAGTTTTCATTATATCCTTCATAATTTATGTTCTTTATTTCAATTTTCCATTTATTATCTTCTTTTTCATATATTGCCTCAAATGTGCCTGTTGCTGGATTTTTATTATTATATTCAACATTATATACTTCTCCTTCTATTTGTTGTAGCATATAATATGTTTTTCCTTCATATTCATGTCCATTACAATTTATAACTATCCTTTTTTCTACATTTATTAAATAATCACTTGATATTTTACTGATGTTGAAATTATTTTCTATGTATTCTTTACTGCAAAATCTGAATTTTTTTATTATATTTTCTTTTTCTTCATTACTTTTATTTTTAAATATTATTTCAGCTATTTCTTTTTTCTCTAATATTTGCTTTTGTTCTTCTGTTGTTTCTTTTCCTATGTTTAATTTATTTTCTTCATTTATTAGATTAACTTTTTCTTGTATTATTCTTAATTCGTTTTTAAATGCTTTATATTTGGAAATTTTGATAGAATTTTGACCTGAACTTATTCCTATTGATGCTATTATTATTATTATTACTATTGTGATTACTAGTGCAACTAATGTTACTCCTCTTTCTTTGGATTTGTTCATATTTAATCATAGTCCTTTCATTTGTAATAATTATAAAACTGCTACTTGGTTGAATAAATAATTTTTTTCTTACTTTATATTTATATCATAAAATTAAAATAAAAACAATGATAATATTTAATTTAGATAGCATAAATTTTTTGTAGGAAAACTTTTTACTAAAATCATAAATTTATTTTA
>CANSII010000036.1 GCA_947646915.1 uncultured Clostridium sp.
TCAGTTTCTTAAACGCCTTGGAAAACGGAACTGTGAAATATATATCTTTTTTCTAAATAATATATTTTTAAAATAAAAAAATATATATTTCAAAGTGAGTTTGACAGTGAGTCGCAATTCGCTTCAATACATTATAGTGTGTTTCTATACTTTGAATTTTCAGTTTCTTAAACGCCTTGGAAAACGGAACTGTGAAATATATATCTTTTTTTATATTATTTAATATTTCATCATACCGAAACTCAAATTTTTTATTGATATTTTTTTCAATTTGTTACAGGATAATTATTTAATTTCTTTACTTAATAAAAATTGCTGATATATATATATATATTTATATATCAGCAATTTTAGTAAACCAATTATTAGCTTTTTAATACTTTTATTCTAATAATCTCTGCTAATCCTGTATGATTATTATACTCAATTTTAACAGCAAACTTTTGATTTTTATATTTATTTATAAATGCTAATGCATCCTGTTGTTTTTGTTGATTACTTGTTATACTCTTTTGAATATATATTTGTATTTCTTCTATATTTTCTAAGTATTCTTTTGATTCTGTACTATTTCCATTTAATTTTTCTAAATCTAAATCTTGTATCTCTCTATTTTTTGTATAAATTTTCATGTCAGAAAAATTATTCTTGGCAACATCTAATAATTCATTTATATTATCTGATGATAAATTTTCACTTGCAAAAAATTCAAATTGTGAATTAAATCTTTTTTTTTCTGTTTCTGTAATATTATCAGTATCAGAAATTTGAATAGTATTTTTCTTTAATATTTCAATATTTTGCAACATTTTTACATAATCATCTAATGTAACAATTTCATTTAAATTTTGAAATTGTGATTGCATATTTTGCATTAATATATTTGTTATTGTTTGTACTTGTTCACTACTTAACTCATTTAAAGACATATTATCTTCTTCTAATGATATTTCTTCTTTAAATTCATTGACTATTTCAATGTTATCCTCTATCTTTAAATTTGCTTTATATTTTTGATTGCTTATTTGCAATTGTACTAATTTTTTAACATCTTTGTTGTCTAACTTTTGTTCTAACTTAATAATATAATCGTTTAATATTTCATTATCTTCTATAGTCTCATACTCTATAGATATTTTTTGATTTGTAGAATCAATATTTTTTTCTATAAATAATATTTGTTCACTATCAACATTTCCATAAACTTTATTGTCTAATTTTATTGTATTTCCATTATTATATGTATCAACAATAACTCTATTAGTTGTTGTTTCTACACTTATTCTAACTGTTCTTCTATTATTTTCATAAACAGTTATTTTAACTTCATCTTGCCCTATATTTTTATTTTCAATTTCTTTTATCATATTATTTATAAGGTCTATTACTTCATTTCTTAAACTTCTGTCATCATTTGATTGATCTTGTTTAACTAAATTATCTATTTTATCTATTTTTCCCAATAATATCTCATCTTGTGTTATTTGTCTTAATATTTTTATATATAAATTATTAAATTCTTCTCTCGTTAATGTTAAATAATATGCATTTGTTTGAACATCTTGATTATTTAATGTTATTAATGCTTTTGATTGTTTTGCAAATTTATCTTTTGCTACATTTGATTGGATTATTTCTAAATATGTATTTTTTAGTGTTTCTTTTTCTTCATCTGTGAATTCAAAAATAGATTTATAATCAACTTTTGTTAGTTCTTCAGTCATATTTTCATCAAAATTGAACATTGAACCATAACCCATTAAGTCTTCTTTATTTGTTGATACAAATTGTTTTATTCCTTTTAATCTAATACCATATATATCTTTTTTGTTTATATATTCAAATTTTACTGGCTCTTCTTCATCACTCATTAATCTTATATCTTTATAAAAATATTGATTTTGTTTATCTGTTTGACTTGCAATACTTAATTTAACTTTATTTATAGGGCTATTCTTGTTTTCATCACTTGTTCCTATATTTTCTGTATATTCTATACTTCCTGTTAAGTCAGATATATATTTATTATTTTCTAACATTTCATTTATTTCTGATGTTTCAATGTCTTTATATTCATAAATTGTCTCTAAATTCTGAATAAAATATTTACAAAATAGTGTTTGATTAGATTTAAACATATCTGTTTTGAAATATAATAATAATAATGTAGCTACAATAATTACTATCGCTAATGTTATTGATGTTATTATTATAGCTAACCTCTTTTTCTTTGGAACCATATTATCACTTTTCCCTTCTTTAAATATTTATTTTTAATTATACATTTTTTTTCTTTCTTTGGCAACTATTTTTTATATTTTACGTTTCAGTTTCTTATATATAAATTAAATTATAGAAAAATGATATATTCTTGTAAAAACTGAAACTTAAATTAATCTTTGCTTCACAGCCTCATATAATACAATTCCTGTTGATACAGCCGCATTTAATGAAGACACTTTCCCTTTCATTGGAATTTTTACAAGAAAATCACAATTTTTTCTAACCTTATCACTCATTCCTGCCCCCTCATTACCAATCACAATTCCTAATGCCCCTGTCAAATCTTGATTATAATAATATTTATCTGTATTTACATCTGTACCACAAATCCACAAGCCTAATTCTTTTAATTTTTGAATGGAATCATATATATTAGTAACTCTAGCTACTTTCATGTGTTCTACTGCCCCAACAGATACTTTATTAACTGTACTATTTACAGCACAAGCTCTTCTTTTTGGAATTATTATTCCATGAACTCCTGCTGTTTCTGCTGTTCTAATTATTGAACCTAAATTATGTGGATCTTCTATACCATCTAATATTAGAATAAATGGATCCTCATTTTTTTGTTTTGCTTCTTCCAATATATCTTCAATTTCACAATATTCAAATGGTGGAACTATTGCAATTACACCTTGATAATTTTGATTTTGTGCCATTTCATCCATTTTTCTTTTATCTTTTTCTACTATTATTATATTTTTTTCCTTTGCAATAGCTATTATTTTATTTATTGAGCCATGTCTTTCGCCTTTTGTTATAAATATTTTGTTTATATCCTTATTACTTTCTAATAGCTCAAGCACTGAATTTCTTCCTTCTACTTGGTCTTCATAATTTCTTTCTTCTTCATTTTTATAATTTTGTTTCTTATTATTTGCGTCTTTTTGCTCTCTATTATATCTGTCTTTATTTTTGTCTTTTTGTTTATAATTATTTTTAATATTCTTCACTTTTATTACCCTTTCCATTTTTATTATAAACCAGTTGAAATTTTCTTTATCTAGTTGATATATTTACTATTTTAATAATAAAACCATTTAAGAACTTCACCACTGGTTTATTCATCATCTAACTTAAGAACAGACAAAAATGCTTCTTGTGGTACTTCTACATTACCAATCTCACGCATTTTCTTCTTACCTCTTTTTTGTTTTTCAAGTAATTTTTTCTTTCTTGTAACATCCCCACCATAGCATTTAGCAAGTACATCTTTTCTCATAGCAGATATAGTTTCTCTTGCAATAACTTGTCCTCCTACAACAGCTTGAATTGGTATTGTAAACAATTTTCTTGGTATTTCTGTTTTTAATTTTTCTACCATTTTCTTTCCTCTATTATAGCTACTGTCTTTATGTACTATAAAACTTAACGCATCAACTGGTTCTCCATTTATATGAATATCTAATTTTACTAATTTTGATTCTCTATATTCTTTAAATTCATAATCAAATGAGGCATATCCTTTGGTTTTTGATTTTAGATTATCAAAGAAGTCATAAATTATCTCATTTAGTGGCATTTCATATATAAGTGTTACTCTGTTTTCATCTAAATACTTCATATCAATATATATGCCTCTTCTTTTTTGACATATATCCATTATATTTCCTACATATTCTTTTGGAGTTAATATATTTGCTGTTACAACTGGTTCTTCTATATATGATATTTCTTGAGGTGTTGGTAAATCTGTTGGATTATATATATCCTCTACCTCTCCTGTTGTTTTGTGTACTTTATATATAACTGATGGTGCTGTAGTTATTAGCCCTAAATCAAATTCTCTATCTAGTCTTTCCTCTATTATTTCTAAATGTAATAATCCTAAAAATCCACATCTAAACCCAAATCCCAATGCAGCTGATGTTTCTGTTTCAAATTCTAATGCTGCATCATTTAATTGTAATTTTTCTAATGCTATTTTTAAGTTTTCATATTCACTTCCATCTATTGGATATAAACCACAATATACCATTGGAGTTACTTTTTTATAACCTTTTAATGGCTCTTCTGCTGGATTATCTTTTAAAGTCACTGTATCACCTACATGTATATCTGATAAACTTTTAATACTTGCTGCTATATATCCAACCTCTCCTGCTTTTATTTCATCTGATGGCATATATGCACCTGGTGCAAAATATCCTACTTCTGCAACTGTATATGTTTTATTTGTTGCCATTAAAATGATTTCATCCCCCGCTTTTACTTTACCATCAACAACTCTAACATAGGCTACTGCACCCTTATAATTATCATAATACGAATCAAATATTAAACATTTTGTCTTATCATTTTCATCACCTTTAGGCGCTGGCAAATCAGTTACAATTTTCTCTAAAACATCTTCAACATTTAGTCCTGATTTTGCTGATATACATGGTGCATCCTCTGCTGGTATTCCTATTATATCTTCTATTTCTTTTTTTACTTCATCTGGTCTTGCATTTGGCAAATCTATTTTATTTATTACTGGTAATATTTCTAAATTATTGTCTATTGCTAAATATACATTTGCAAGTGTTTGTGCTTCTACTCCTTGACTTGAATCAACAACTAAAATTGCTCCATCACAAGCTGCTAAACTTCTTGATACCTCATAATTAAAGTCTACATGTCCTGGTGTATCTATTAAATTTAATATATATTCTTCTCCATTTTTAGCTTTATATATCATTCTTACAGCTTGAGATTTTATTGTTATTCCTCTTTCTTTTTCTATTTCCATATTGTCTAATACTTGACTTTCCATCTCTCTTTTTGAAAGTACTCCTGTCATTTCTATTAATCTGTCTGCTAGAGTTGATTTTCCATGATCAATGTGTGCTATTATACTAAAATTTCTAATATGTTCTTGCCTATTATTCATTTTTAATTCGCTCCGTTCATCAATACTGTAACAATAGGGGCGTCCCTTTTTGTCACAATTTTTATTTATTTTAACATATTTTAAAAAAGTAAACAAGTGAAAAATAATTTAACTTTCGATTTTTTATTTCATAAATTTAATTAAAGAAAAAAGATATATATTTCAAAGTGAGTTTGACAGTGAGTTGTTATTCCCTTTAACTTGTTATAGTGTGTTTCTAAAATATGAATTTTCAGTTTCTTAAACGCCTTGGAAAACAGAACTGCGAAATATATATCTTTTTTCTATATAATATTATTTTTCAAATAAAGATATATATTTCAAAGTGAGTTTGACAGTGAGTTGTTATTCCCTTTAACTTGTTATAGTGTGTTTCTAAAATATGAATTTTCAGTTTCTTAAACGCCTTGGAAAACAGAACTGCGAAATATATATCTTTTTTCTATATAATATTATTTTTCAAATAAAGATATATATTTCAAAGTGAGTTTGACA
This sequence comes from uncultured Clostridium sp., assembly GCA_947646915.1. Taxonomy (GTDB): domain Bacteria; phylum Bacillota; class Clostridia; order TANB77; family CAG-508; genus CAG-269. The sequence continues at coordinate 5,654 of CANSII010000036.1, forward strand.
GTGAGTTGTTATTCCCTTTAACTTGTTATAGTGTGTTTCTAAAATATGAATTTTCAGTTTCTTAAACGCCTTGGAAAACAGAACTGCGAAATATATATCTTTTTTCTATATAATATTATTTTTCAAATAAAGATATATATTTCAAAGTGAGTTTGACAGTGAGTTGTTATTCCCTTTAACCTGTTATAGTGTGTTTCTATACTTTAAATTTTCAGTTTCTTAAACGCCTTGGAAAACGGAACTGCGAAATATATATCTTTTTTGTAGATTATTTAATATTTCAAAATACTGAAACTAGAAAAAAATAAACTTAAGTTCATAATATTTTATAGTAATTTTTAACCGAAGCTAGCGACATATTTTATAGTAATTTTTAACCGAAGCTAGCGACTTTTTCACTAGCTTTGGTGTTATATATTACATTTAGATTAAAATTCTATTAAATAAAATCAATCCCCTCATATACATTATAAACATTAGTATACCCTAAATGTTCTAATATTTTTTGGCTATTTTGACTTCTATGTCCTGTTGAACAGTATAAAACTATAATTTCTTCTTTATTTTTTACATATTTTTGTATGTCTTTTTTTATTTGATAATCTGGTATTGATATTGCTCCATTTACATGACCTTCTCTAAATTCCTGTGGACTTCTTACATCTATTATTGTTGCCCCTTGTTTTATATACAAAATTAAATCTTCTTTTGTAATATCTTTTTGTTTATTAAAATCTCTTTTTAAATCAAAATTTTTTTGTATCATATATGCAAATTTTCTAAACATCTTTTTTCACCTTTCAAGAGTATATAACTAAATATATATCACTTTCTTTTGAAATAAAACTATTTAAAGCCAAATAATATTAATTTGAAAAAATGAGTTTGACCTAAATTGCTATTCACTTTATTCAATTATAGTGTGTATCTAAATATAACTGCTTATTATCTAAAGCGCCTTGCAAAACGGAATTTTTGAAAATTCATATTATTTGCTTATAAATTATTGCTTTGTGCCTAAGAAACTAAAAAGTTTCATAATGTTTCCCATAATATAAAAAGTACTCCTAATATATATTATATTAAGAGTACTGTTTTTTGTTAATTTTTTATTAGAAATTTATTATTCTTCTTTTTATTTTATATTTTTTATCTTCCTGCTGGCAAGTATGGAATAAGTGTTCCTGCTAATTTAGATATTGGCATTGATTGTAACCATACTGTTCCAGGTCCTGTTAATGTTGTTAAAAATAGTCCTTCTCCTCCAAATACTACATTTTTTACTCCTTTAACAGTTGTTATATCAAGTTGTACATTTTCTGTCATTGCTGCAACATATCCATTATCTATTTTTAAAACTTCTCCTTGTGCTAATTCTTTTTTGACAATATTTCCATCTAATTCTAAATATGCTTTTCCTGGTCCTGTTATTTTTTGCATGATAAATCCTTCTCCTCCAAAAAATCCAGCTCCTATTTTTTTTCTAAAGTGCATTTTCATGTCTACACTTTTTTCTGCACACATAAATGCCTTTTTTTGGCATATTATACTTTCTCCATTTTGTAAGTCAAATTCTAATATTTCTCCTGGGAATGATGATGCAAATGCTATTTCTTCTTCATCTTTTTCTGCTGTATATGTATTCATGAATAATGATTCGCCTGATAATGCTCTTCCTAATCCTTTCATTATTCCCCCATTTGTGTTTGTCTCCATTTTTATGTTTGGAGTCATCCAACTCATTCCTCCTGCTTCTGTGAATACTTGCTCTCCTTTTTGTAATTTACATGTTAGTACTGGTAAAAAATCTCCACTTATTTCTGATTTCATTTTTTATTCATCCTCCTTTTTTGTCATTTTATCATATCATTTTACAACATCTTTTTTAACTTTTTGTCAGTTCTAGTTACTAGTTAATGTTTTTCACATCTTATTTAATGAAATTGTTGATATATCAATATTGATGAAGCTTTGAGTTTGACCGAAATAGCATTAGAGAATTTTTAAAATCCATTAAATAGTAACCAGTTCCGAATTCATTTGCAATTTTATATATAATATATAACCTGCTTATAAAGAATGCTATAGTATTCTTTATAAATATAAAAACCTTCTTCTTAAAAATCATCTTTAAAGGAGAAAACTATGTCTTATTATATTATTATCATCTATACTGTATTATTTTTTTTAAACATTACTGTTGCTATTGCTTTTATACATTATGTTTTAGCTTTTTTTAATCTTTCAAAAAGTGAAGTAAAAAAAGTACATAAAAACTTGATTATTCAAATTGGGATAACTATTTCATTATGTTTGATTGATTTTCTATGGATACTATTCTTTTTATATGTATATAAGAAAATATATTATTTTTTTGTTTTTTTATTAATCTTTTACTTTATCTATATGATAAAAACTTTTTTTACTATAAAAAAGCTAAGCTATAAGGAAGAAACTGTCAAGAAACTGTAATAAAATAAGAAGAAGGTTTTGGAAAAGGATAAACATTATGTTTATCCTTTTTTATATTATGTTTCCTCTTTTTATGACAATAATTTACATTTAAAATTTTATGTTTTCTGTGGATACTGTGGATAACTCTGTGAATAACTGAAAATAGCTATATATTTTTTAAAAATTATTCACAGTCAAATGTTAATAATTTTTATTTACAATTATTTACTTTTATTTTTTCTTATTATGTGTACTAAATAAATTATCTTATAATTATATTTTTAAAATATCCGAAAATATAAAATTCCTATAATTTCTAAAACTGTTATAAATGGCAAACCTATCACAAATATTGACTTTTGAGTTTTATGTCTAAAAGTATACATTCCAGCAATTGTACCTATTCCACCACCTAAAGCAGTGATTATAAATAGTGTTTTTTCAGGTATCCTCCATTTTCCTTTTTTTGCTTTTTGTTTATCTATATACATTGCTAAAAAACCTATTAAATTTATAAAAGTAAAATATATTATTATGTTCCTAGTTGATAATATATCTTGCAATATTATAGTATTCATAATTATTCTTATTCCTTTCACTTTATGATATATTTATTTTCTAAAATTTTAAAATCTTAATTTTACTTTCATCATAAACATAACTTCTATATACTTCTGCCACATCACTTGTAGTTATTTTTTCATTTTCTAGTTCCAATAATTTAATCATATCATAAACATCTTTTTTATTTTTTCCTTCAATCTCTAAATAAGTTGGTATCATAGGCCATGTATCAATATCTAATTCCACATCATTTAATACATATCTAATTCTATGATTTTCTTGATACCTCCCATTAGTAAATCCTATTTTCTGAAAAAATTCATTTGCAGTATCAAAATCATTTATTTTAAATTCTATTTCATGTGTACCATCTATTTCTCCATTTAAAATTTCTTTATATGTAATTGTCGTTTCTTCTCCATTTGTTCTTAAACGTATCCATCTATTTTTTGAATACTCCCCTAAATCATAAGCATATCTTCTTTGTTTCCAATCACCTACTTTTTTTGCTCCTAGTTTTTCTAATTTCTTAACTAATTCATCAACATTTATTTCTAAAACTCTAACTTCATATTCAATGTGCATTTTTATATCTCCCTTCATTCATTGTCATCTAATCTAATGTTTACAAAATTTATAGAATAAATTCTGTATAAGTTATCCAAATAAACTCATCTGATTACTTTGGCTCATTCCATCTAAGCATCCAAATTGTTTTAATAAATCTGCTCCTGATGTTCCAATTTTTGCTCTAATTTTTAAATCATCAATTGACATAAATTTACCATCTTTTCGTGCATTTTCAATACCTTTAGCAGCAACTGTTCCAAATCCAGGTATACTATTTAGTGGTGGTCTTAGTTTATCTTCTTCTATTTTAAATTTTGTTGCATCTGATTCATATAAGTCTACTGGCAAAAATTCAAATCCTCTTTCATACATTTCTAGTACTATTTCTAAATCGTCATACATATCAAGTTCTGCTTTTGTTGCTTCCTTTTTTTGATTTTTTAGTTCTATTTCTTTCATTTTATTTTTTACTTTTTCTTTTCCAAATATCATATACTGTGCATCAAATGCTTTTGCTCTAATCGTGTAATATGCTGCATAATATGCTAAAGGAATGTGCACTTTAAACCATGCTATTCTAAATGCGTTTGTTACATATGCTGCAGCATGTGCTTTTGGGAACATGTATTTTATTTTTTCACATGATTTTATATACCAGTCTGGTACATCATGCTCTTTCATTAGTGGTATATATTCATCTTTCCATTTTGGTTCTTTCCCTTTTGCTACTTTTCCTTTACGTACTGATTCCATTATTTTGAATGATTTATCTGGTGGCAGTCCTTTTTTCATTAAATATATCATTATATCATCACGACAACATATTGCTTCTTGCAGTGTTACTGTTCCTTGTTCTATTAATGTTTGTGCATTTCCTAACCACACATCTGTACCATGTGATAATCCTGATAAACGTATTAATTCATCAAATGTTGTTGGTTTTGTGTCTAAAAGCATGCCTCTTGCAAATTTTGTTCCATATTCTGGTATTCCATATGTTCCTACTTGTGAGTGTATTTGCTCAGGTGTTACTCCGCAATGCTTCTGTTGAATTGAATATTGACATTGTTTCTTTATCATCTAATGGTATTTCTGTAGGTGCTATTCCTGTTAAGTCTTGTAACATACGTATTACAGTTGGATCGTCGTGTCCTAGTATATCTAATTTTAACAGGTTTCCATCTATTGAGTGATAATCAAAGTGTGTTGTTACTATATCTGAATTTGCGTCATCTGCTGGATGTTGTACAGGTGTAAATTCATATATTTCTCTTCCTTTTGGTACAACTATTATTCCTCCTGGATGTTGTCCAGTTGTTCTTTTTATTCCTGTACATCCTTCTGATAATCTTTGTATTTCTGCTTTATTTACTGGTATTCCTCTTTCTTCAAAGTAATTTTTTACATATCCAAATGCTGTTTTGTCTGCAACTGTACCAACTGTCCCTGCTTTAAATGTTGTTCCTTTTCCAAAGATTACTTCTGTATATTTATGTGCTTTTGCTTGATATTCTCCTGAGAAGTTTAAGTCTATATCAGGTTCTTTATCTCCATTAAATCCTAAGAAGGTTTCAAATGGTATGTCCATTCCATCTTTTTTTAGTTTTGCTCCACATTTAGGACAATCTTTATCAGGTAAATCAAATCCGTTTCCAATTCCATAGTCTGTAAAGTCTGAATATTTACAGTTTTCACATCTATAATGTGGCTGAAGTGAATTTACTTCTGTTATTCCTGTCATAAATGCTGCTAATGATGATCCTACTGATCCTCTTGATCCTACTATATATCCATCTTCATTTGATTTCCATACTAATTTTTGTGCTATTATATACATAACTGAATATCCATTACTTATTATAGAGTCTAGTTCTTTATCAAGTCTATTTTGTACAATTTCTGGTAATGGATCACCATATAATTCATGTGCTTTTTCATATGCTATATTTTTTATATCTTCTTCACATCCTGGAATATGTGGTGGACATTTTTCTGGTGATATTGGACTTATTTGTTCACACATATCAGCTATTTTATTTGTGTTTGTTACAACTACTTCATATGCTTTTTCTTCTCCTAGATATTTAAATTCTTCAAGCATTTCTTCTGTTGTTCTTAAATATAGTGGTGCTTGATTATCTGCGTCTTCATATTTTTGCCCCGCTTCTAATATTCTTCTATATATTTCATCTTGTGGATCCATAAAGTGAACATCGCATGTTGCCACTACTGGTTTATTTAGCTTTTCTCCAAGTTCCACTATTTTTCTGTTTATGTCTCTTAAATCTTCTTCATCTCTCATTATTCCATTTCTGATTAAAAATTGATTATTACCAATTGGCTGAATTTCTAAGTAATCATAATCATTTGCAATTTCTTCAATTTCTTCATCAGGTTTTCCTTGCTCAATTGCTTGATATAATTCTCCTGCTTCACAGGCACTTCCTAATATTAAGCCTTCTGAATATTTCTTGAACATACTTTTTAAAATACGTGGTTTTCTATAAAAATAATCTAAATGTGAATATGATACTAATTTATATAAGTTTTTTAGTCCTACATAATTTTTTGCCAAAATTATAGCATGATATGTTTTTAATTTCTTATATTCTTCTGCTTTAGTAGATGGGTCTGCTGCTACTTCATCTATATCTTCTATTTTTTTAGCACCTTTTTCTTTTAACATATCTGTCATAACTTTAAATACTTTTACTGTTGTATCAACATCATCTAAAGCTCTATGTGCTACTTCTACTTTTATTCCTAAGTTTTCTGCTATTTTTCCTAATTTATATTTTTTGTAATTTGGAAATAAATCTTTTGCTAAACTTAATGTGTCCAAATATGTATAATCAAAATCATAGCCTAACATTTTGGCATTTTGCTTTAAAAATCCTACATCGAAATTTGCATTATGTGCAACTACTACTGTTTCTTTATCACTTCCTAAAAATTCTAGTATTTTTGGAAATACTTTATCTATAGTCTCGCTATCCTTTACCATATCATCTGTTATATTTGTAACCGCTGAAACCCTTTCAGGGATATGTCTTTCAGGATTTACAAAACAGCTAAATTCACCTATTACTTCATTGTTTTTTACTTTCATAATTCCAACTTCTGTAATTCTATCATTTGTTGCTGAAAATCCTGTTGTTTCTAAGTCTAGCACGCAATATGTTGTATCTATATTTTGCCCTTTTCCATTATAAATTGATTTTGTATTGTCTGGTGCTAAATATGCTTCAACACCATATATTACTTTAATGTCAGGGTTGTCATCTCCTACTAAATGATATGCTTCTGGAAATGCTTGTACAACTCCATGGTCTGTAATTGCAATTGATTTCATTCCCCACTTCATTGCTCTTTTTATTAAATCTGTTGCAGATGTCATTGCATCCATTTGACTCATTTTGGTGTGCATATGTAATTCTACTCTTTTTACTTCTGAATTATCTTGTCTTACTTGTTTCTTTATTCCTTCACTTTCTATAATTGTATTTGCCATTACAGTAAGTTCTCCTGAGAATGAATCCATTTGTGCTGTTCCTGCAATTTTTATGCCTTTACTATTTCCTATTCTTTTTATAATTTTTTTAGCTGAATCTTTTGGCAAAAATGCTTTACAAGTCATTGAACTTGAACCATCATAAACATCAAAACTTAATAATGTTTTTCCTGATTTTAGTTCTCTATCTTCCATTCCAAAAGCTTCGCCATCTATTGATACATTACCATCTTCAGGCCCTAATTCTGATATTTTTACTAATGGTTCTGTGATATTCATTGTTTTTCCTAAAATTAATGGTGTATCTTCTTGCTCTTCTTCTGTTGGCAATTCAGGTATATTATTTTCTATTTCTATTATCGTATTTGCAATAATTGTTACATCTCCTGCATATGTGTCTAATCCTGCTTTACCTATAATTTTAATTCCTTTTGATGTTTGAATTTTTCCTGTAATTTCATTTCCTTCTTTAATGTCTTTTGCAAATGACTTACATGTAATTGTTCCTGTTCCATCATATAATTCAATTATTATCATGCCCTTTCCTGATTTAGTTTCTCTACATTCAGATGTTAATACTCTTCCTTCAAGTGTTACTCTTCCATCATTTGCTGTTATATCTTTTATTTTAATCAATTTTTCTTTTGCTCTTGATGGTTTACCCATTATGTATTTTTCTTCATTATTTTTTTCACCAAATTGCATATCATCTTGTGGAAGTGGCATATCTTTTGATGGTATATCTGGCATATATCCTTCTAGTATATCTTGTGGTGGAATATAATCTGGATCATTAAATTCAGGTACTTGTTGTATAGATTGTCCATTTTCTTGTTTTGCTTCTTCTGATATGTATGAAATTGTTTGTTTTAATGCTGTTTCTTCCATCTCTTTTATTTTTTTCTCATATTCTATTTCATCTTCTTTTTTTATGAATTCTTCTAATTCTATTTTATATTCTAACCCAAATAATTTTCTTATTACATTTTCAAGTTCTTTGTCTGTTTTCTTTGTTTTTAAAAAGTCTGCACCTTTTATATGCATTTTTACTTCTATTTTGTTTTCCTGTATTTCTATGTCACTTTTCATTAATAACATTGGTTTCATTAATGGATATTTGTGAGCCATGTAACATATGATATTTCGCCATTCTTCTTTTATTGTTTTTAGTTTTGTGTCTTTTTGATATTTTATTTCCATGTCTATATTAGCAAATGTGAATCTTTCTTTTAAGAATTTTTCAAAATACCATATTTCTTTTACTTCTATGTATTCGTCTACTGTTATTATTATTCCTAATGTATTTGTCTTTTTTATTACATTTAGGGATTCTATATATGCTTCTTTTATGTTTGACCTTGTTTCATAGTCACTAAATATTTCTTTTACTTTCTTCATGTTCTTCGCCTCTCTTTTGTCCATTTTGCCATGTCCATCGGGAACGTTTCCATTTTAAGTCAGCTGTTAATTTCTTAGCTGTAGCATTTTAAATGCATACAGATAAGTTATGTAGAGTAAGTTTGCTTGTTACAGATGACTTATGTAGAGCTGGATATATTTTATCATATTTTGTCATTATATAAAAGCGAACAAAAAAAGAAAAAACAAATTTTTTGTCTTTTCTTCTCTTATATTAGCCAAATATTCCTTTTTTCTTTACAGGAGGTTGCTCATTCATTGTTTTAGCTAGCTGAACAAATAACTCTCTTTGTTCTTTTGTTAATCTTTTTGGAATTTGAACTTGCACTGTAAATATAAAATCTCCTTCACCACTAGAATTAATATATTTAAATCCTTTATTTCTAATTGTGAATTTTGCACCTGTCTGAGTTCCTTCTGGTATTTTAAATTTTTCTTTACTTCCATCTACCATTGGAACTTCAATGTCTGCTCCTAATGTAGCTTGTGTTATTGTTACTGGTATATCACATAAAACATTATTTCCTTTTCTTGTATATATACTATGTCTTTTAATTTTTAAAGTAATATATAAATCACCTTTAGAGCCACCTTTACTACCTGGTTCACCTTCTCCTCTTAGTACTACAGTTTGATTATCATCGATTCCAGCAGGTATTTTTACTTTTATTTTTGGTTGTTTTCTTATAGTTCCTTTTCCTTTACAATTATCACAAACATCTGTTATTACTTCACCTGTTCCATGGCATTTCCCACATGTTCTAGTTGTTTGCATTTGACCTAATATTGTATTTTGAACCTGAGTTACTTGACCTGTTCCATGACATTCAGGACATTTTATTGGATTTGTCCCTGGTTTTGCTCCTGTTCCATGGCATGTATCACATGTTTCATTTCTTGTGATAATAACTTCCTTTTCTACTCCTAAAAATGCTTCTTCAAATGTAATATCCATATTTAAATTTAAGTCTGCACCTTTTCTTGCTCCATTGTTTCTTCTAGAAGATTGTCTATTACCTCCAAATCCTCCTCCGAAAAATGATGAGAATATGTCTCCTAAATCTCCAAAGTCTGCAAATCCATCAAATCCTGAGCTCGTGTAAGAATATCCTCCTCCAAATGGTCCTTGACTTCCTCCAAATCCTTGTGGTCCTTCTGGTCCAAATTGGTCGTACATTCTTCTTTTTTGAGGGTCTGATAGTGTTTCATATGCTTCATTTACTTCTTTAAACTTCTTTTCTGCTTCTTCTTTATTATTTGGATTCGCATCTGGATGATATTGTTTTGCCATTTTTCTATATGCTTTTTTTAATTCTTCATCTGTGGCATTTTTATTGACTCCTAAAACTTCATAATAATCTCTTTTTCCTGCCATTTTATTATCTTCCTTTCTCTCCGCTTCGCTCCATTCATCGTCATCCTATAAATTCTTTTCTTTGGAGCTTTTTCTCCCATTAAAATGTCTTTCTATTATACTTTTCTTTATTTTCTTTATTTTCTTTTTCATAATTTCTATTCATATTGCATTATGTTTTTCTATGTATGCTTTTGAGTATTCTTCAGGAGTTATTTGAAGCCTATTTAAAACCTCAATATAATAATTTTGTACATCTGTTATTTTCTCAATAAATCTTGCTCTTATATCTTTGTCTTCCATTATTGCATTTATACCTTTTTTCTTTATAATGGATATACATTCTCCAATCTCTTCAATCATATATAATATATGACTTTTGGTAGCTTTGGGTTCCATATCATTCCATTTATCTTTATTTAATTCATATAATTCTAATTGCATTTTTTGCATATCTGATATGCTCAAATCTTTCTCTGACATTTCTTCACCTACTTAACATTGATTTCAAGTATTAAAAGTCAAACAAGAAAAAATCTTAAGATAATACTTTTGTATATCAAAAGATTTTCTCGTAGCTTAACTACCATTAGACAAAGTTTTTCATTCGATTTTATTTGTCATCTTCTACTTTATAATCTGCATCATATACATTTCCATTATCACTATTTGAATCATTGTTATCTCCAGCTGCTACATTTGGATCAAATCCTGCACCTTGAGCTCCATTTGGGTTTGCAGTTTTATATAATTGTTCTGACATATCATAAAATACCTTTGTTAGTTTTTCTGTTGCTTCTTTAATTTTTTCTGTGTCATTTGTTTCTAATGCTTTTTTAGTGTTATCTATTTCTGTTTCAACTTTAGCTTTTTCTTCTCCACTTATTTTGTCTCCTAAATCTTTTAGTGTTTTTTCGCTATTATATAATAAACTTTCAGCATTATTTTTAACTTCAATTTCTTCTTTTATCTTTTTATCTTCTTCTGCATGTGCTTCTGCGTCTTTTACGGCTCTATCAATGTCTTCATCTGTTAAATTTGTTGATGCTGTAATTGATACATCTTGACTATTTCCTGTTGCCATGTCTTTTGCAGATACATGAACTATACCATTTGCATCTATGTCAAATGTAACTTCAATTTGTGGTACACCTCTTGGGGCTGCTGGAATTCCTGTTAATTGGAATCTTCCTAATGTTTTGTTATATGCTGCCATTTCTCTTTCACCTTGTAAAACATGAACTTCTACTGATGTTTGACCATCTGCTGCTGTTGAGAATATTTGTGATTTTT
>CANSII010000037.1 GCA_947646915.1 uncultured Clostridium sp.
GCTTCGCTCGTTCATCGTCATCCATAGTTTTTTTCAAAAACTTCGTCTGCCAAATTGTTATAGATAACTTATGCAGAGTTGGTCATTATTTCCATATTGCTACTTTTTTATTTGGTTTTATTTCCAATTCTTTTGGTTCTAAAATTTCAACCTTCTCTTCAAAAATATTTTCATCAAAAATTTGTATAAAATATTTATCTTTTTCTTTTGTAATTTGTAAATATGAATCTTCTAGTTTTATTATTCTAATTTTAAAGATATTTTTAAATATTTCATAATTAGTTTTATCATCATTTGATATTTTTTCTAAAACATTTAAATTAATAGATTTTATTACTGTTTTTTCTTCTAATTTTTGTATCTCTTTTGATAGTTCTTCTTTATCTTTAATCATTACTTCTTTATCATATTGTAACATCTCGTAATATCTTAAATCATATATAATTTTTTCCATTTCTTGTTTAGTTTGAGCTTTTTCTATTCTCTTTTCAAATGCTTTTATAAATAATTTTTGCAAAGATATTTTTCTTTTAATTATCTCATTTTCTTTGTCTTCTATATCTAAAATTTCTAAATATCTATATTTATTATCTAATTCTTTTTTGTATTTTAAGAAATTTTTTGGTTTTATTAGTTGATTTAATTCTTCTAATTTTTTTATAAGAACTTGTCTTTCATCATAAAGCTGTTTTGATAGTATTTTCATACTAAATATTTTTTTATCTAGTGGCAGTTTTTCATTTCTTTTTTTGTATTCTTCTTCTAGAAATTGTTTATCATTTATTATTGTGTCTATTTCTTTAATTTCTTCATTTATGTTTATTTTTTGATCTGTTATTTTCTTAATAAATTGTTTATTATCTTGTACCTCTTGTATCTTTTCTTCTAATTCTACTTTAATTTTCTTAAATTCTTCTTCTTTTTCTTTATTAAATTTAACTTCTAATAATATTGATAAACTCTCAATTTCTTGTACCAATTTTTCTTTAAGCTTTTTTCCATATTGACTTTCCAATTTTTCTTTAAATAAATAGTAGTAGTCTATTATAAATTCTTTGTTATTTATCCATTTTATTAAAAATTTTTCGCTTAGCAACAATCGTAAATTTTGATATATTAAATTATGGTCTATGCTTTCTATTTCTCTAGATAATGTTGTCCAAGAATAGCCATTAAAATCTTTTAATGGTTCAATCATATTAATGTTACTTCCTATATTTATTAAATCTGACATTGTTACATCTACTAAAAAATATTCATCTTTTATAATCTTTTCTTTTTTGGAAATTTTACATATTGCATATAATAATTTTCTTTCTATTGGATATGATATTATCTCTTTTTTTTCTTTATTTATTACATATGTTTTATTTTTTGGTATTGATTTATTATTGTCACTCATCTTAATTATTTTAATAGAATTGCATTTTTTATTGATAATTTTTAATATATTTTCTATATATTCATCTTTTGTCTCTATATCTTTTTTTACAGTTTCTATATCTTTATATGCTACTTCTATTTTGTATATCATACTTAGGAGAATGCTTTTAGCTTCTTCGCTAAATTGTTTTTCTTCTAATATTTTTTCTAGTTTATTACTGTAATCTTTTTTTACAATCTTTTCTAAAATATTCTTTTTATTAGATTTCATCACACTCTCCCCTTGTCCATCAGGAAGGAAACGTCCCCAATGGACACTCAATTGACATTATTCTTCTTGTGGTGCTGTTCCCATTTTTAATTCTTCTAGTTTTTCTTTTGTCATTAGGACTTCCCTTGGTTTGCTTCCTTGGTATCCTGATATTACTCCTCTTTCTTCCATTTGATCTATTATTCTTCCTGCTCTTGCATATCCAACTTTAAATCTTCTTTGTATAAATGATGTTGATGCTTGTCCTGTTTCTACTACTGTTTCTATTGCTTCCATTAAAAATGGATCTGTTTCATCATCTTCTGCTTGTTCTTGTGCTAGTTGTTTTTCTGTTTTATTTCCATTTTCTATTGATTCTAATATGTCTTCACTATATGTAGCTGTTCCATTTTGTTTTACAAAGTCTACTATTTTTTCTACTTCTTCATCTGATACGAATGCTCCTTGTACTCTTGCTGGTTTTGGTGCTCCTGTTGGGAAAAATAACATGTCTCCTTTTCCTAGTAATTTTTCGGCTCCAACTGAGTCTAATATTGTTCTTGAGTCTACTTGTGATGATACTGCAAATGCTATTCTTGATGGCACATTTGCTTTTATTAATCCTGTTATTACATCTACTGATGGTCTTTGTGTTGCAATTACTAAGTGCATTCCTGCTGCTCTTGCTTTTTGTGCTAATCTACATATTGCTTCTTCTACATCTTTTGCAGCTACCATCATTAAGTCTGCCAACTCATCTACTATTATTACTATTTGTGGAAGTTTGCCTACTCCTCCATCTTTTTCTATTATATTGTTATATCCTTTTAAGTCTCTTACTCCTTTTTCTGCAAATAGATTATATCTGTTATCCATTTCTTGTACTGCCCATGCTAATGCTCCTGCTGCTTTTTTTGGATCTGTTACTACTGGTATTAATAGATGTGGTATTCCATTATATACTGATAATTCAACTACTTTTGGGTCTACCATTACTAATTTTACTTCACTTGGTTTTGCATTAAATATTATACTTGTTATTATTGTGTTGATACATACACTCTTTCCTGATCCAGTTGATCCTGCTATTAAAACGTGTGGCATTTTTGCAATATCCGCTAATTGCACATTTCCTGCAACGTCTTTTCCTAATGCCACTGATAATTTTGATTTATTATTTTGAAATTCTTCACTTTCTAATACTTCTCTTAAATGTACTGCTTCTTTTTCTTTATTTGGTACTTCTATTCCTACTGCTTGCTTCCCTGGTATTGGTGCTTCTATTCTTATTGTTTCTGCTGCTAGGTTTAATGCTATATCATCTGCTAGATTTGCTATTTTGCTAACTCTTACACCTTCGGCAGGTTTTAATTCATATCTTGTTATTGTTGGACCTACTGAAACATTTTCTACTCTAGCGGATACTCCAAAACTATATAATGTTTTTTGTAATTTAGTTGCTGTATCAGTTAATGCTTTTGCTCCACCTTTTAACGCTTTTTTATTTGTTTTTCCTAATAATTCTACTGGTGGATATTCATAGTTTTCATCTTCAACTATCATTGCATGTTCTAATTGTAATACTGCTTTTGTTTTATCTTCTTTCTTTTCTTCTTCTTCTTTAAATAGATTATTTTCTATTACATCTGGTTGAATTTCTTCTTTTTCCTCTATTTTTTGATCTATATCAAATTTTTTCTTTTGTGCTTTTGTTTCTTTTGTTAATGGTGTTAAATCTTCTCCATCATGATTGTATTTTTTTCTTCCTTTTCCATCTTCATCTTCCACAATTCTTCCACCAAAGTTGATTTTTATTTGTTCGCCACCTACACTATCATCTGCTAATGCTTCTTGCCTTGCTACTTGTTTCATTATTTGTTTATCTTCTTTTTCTTTTCTTCTTTGTTCAAGTAATTTTTTTCTTTCTATTTGTTGTTCTTCTCTAAGTTTTAATTTTTGTTCTAGTTTTTCTTCTCTATTTTCTTGTGATCTCTCTACCATATTATTTATTATTTCTGACATATTTATTCCAAATGTGAATACAGCTAGCATTATGACTATTCCTACACATAGAATTGCTGCTCCAACTTGTCCTAACAAATTAACTAATGGTACTGCTAATATTGCTCCTAATGCTCCTCCTCCTGTTCCTTGTGACCCAATTTCATACGCATCTCTTACTACTTCTGAAATTTGTCTATTTGTTATTGATAATTCTCCTATGTTAATTTCATATACTTCCATTAACACTGAAAAACTTAACAACAAAATTGTATATTTTATTAATTTTTCTGTTAAGTATTGATTATCTATACATGCTACTTTTATTGCTATTGCAAATATTCCTATTGGTAGAACATATCTTATTATTCCCATCATTCCACCTAATATTTCATTTAGTTTTATTCCTATAACTCCAGATTTTCCATATATTAATACTGCTAATAATATACTTAATATAATTAATCCTACTACTGTTAAATCTATATTTGACGCTTTTTTTCTTGATGTCTTTTTTCTATTTTTATTACTTGTATTATTTGCTCTTCTCTTTGCCATGTTACATCCCTTCCTTATAATATAAAAAGGAGGAAAAATACTATCTCTACTTTCCTCCCTTTAATTTAATTCTTTTCTACTATTCTGTACAGTCTTAATTGTATCCTCTAGAGATATTTCCATTAAATTTAATGCCTCAGACATATTTTTTTCAAGATTAGCTAATGTTTGTGTAAGAACCTCTTCAGTATGTGATAACAAATTATCTGCATATTCCTTAGTACCACTAGAAATCTCTCTTGACCTTTCATTTGCATTTTCTATTATTTCTTTCTTCTGATCATATGCTTTTCTTGTTATTTCATGTTCGTCAATCATTGAAATAATTCTATTTTCCGCCTCTTTTACAATTCCATCAGCTTCTTTTTGCGCCTCTACTAAAATACGTTGTCTTTCCTCTTTTACCCATTTAGCTTGTTTTAACTCATCTGGTAATTTTATTCTAATTTCTTTAATTAAGTCAAATAGTTCGTCTTTATCTACTATGCCCTTTCCTGAAAAAGGTACACTCCTACTATTTTCTATAATTTCTTCTAACGATTCTAATAATGTAAAAATTTCCATTATTATTCTCCTTTCTCTTCGCTTCGCTTCGTTCATCGTCATCCTTCTTAAGGTTTACAAAATTTCTTTCGAAATTTTGCATAAGAAATCTGTAATTCGCTTTGCTTAAACAGCTTTCTTAATTTTTTATCTGCCAAATCTTGTCTTTGATGCCTTTTCGCTTCGCTTCGTTCATCGTCATCCTTCTTAAGGTTTACAAAATTTCTTTCGAAATTTTGCATAAGAAATCTGTAATTCGCTTTGCTTAAACAGCTTTCTTAATTTTTTATCTGCCAAATCTTGTCTTTGAAGTCTTTTCGCTTCGCTTCGTTCATCGTCATCCTTCTTAAGGTTTATAAAATTTCTTTCGAAATTTTGCATAGAAATCTGTAATTCGCTTTGCTCTTCATGTAATAATTTTCAATATAATTATTTTAGCTCTTCCATATTTTCTTCTGTCTATTATCTGTATTGGCATTTCCTGTATTTCTTTTAATATTCTCTCTTCTTCATCTGTTTCTATTATAATTTTAGATTGTTCATTTACTAGATTTTGTTTTAATATTATTTCTATTGATTTTTTTATGTAATCTGTTTTATATGGTGGATCAATATATATAATATCTATTTTTTCTTTGATTTTATTTTCTAATAATTCTTTATAATCTAATTGATATAATTCTATATTATTTTCTAAGTGTGTTTTTTCTATATTCTTTTTTATTACTGTAATTGCTTGTTTTGATTTTTCACATAATATTGCTTTTTTTGCTCCTCTACTTGCTGCTTCTAGCCCTACTGCTCCACTTCCTGCAAATAAGTCTACAAATGTACTTTCTTTTATTTCATTTTGTATTATGTTAAATATTGATTCTTTTACTCTGTCTAGTGTTGGTCTTGTTTCTTGTCCCGCTATTGTGTTTAGTTTTGTTCCTCTTGCTTTTCCACTTATTATCCTCATCTTGTTTATTCTCCTATGTTATTATTTTATTCTTTTTTTTTGTATTGTCAAGTGTATTAATATAATTGTAATATACATTTAACAGTTCTGTAATATTTTTCCTTCTTTGTAATATTTTTTTAAGTTTTTATTGTTTTTTTATGTAAAATATAGTATAATAATGTTATATAACTATTAACATAGCATCCCCCTATAGGGGGCATGGAGGACACAAAATGATTTTTTTACTAAAAGATCCCATTTCGGGCAAAATTTACGAATATTATATTAGAAAATTTTCAGAATTCACTTTCAGAATTTACAGGGAAGGACAGCAGGTTGCAAAAATAATAAATATTAATAATAATCTTATTCCAGATATTTGGAATAGAAATCGATATACCAAATATCTATTAATTGATGAGATAGCAGCCTACAGAAGCATAACGCTTATTAAAGAAGGGAAGGTTTAAACCTTCCACTTTTTTTGCTCAAAAAAAAGAGGCTTGTGAAGTTTTCTTCATAATCCTCTTTTGTTTTTTATTAAAAACTAGTATTAATACTATTATTAATATTACTTATATTACTATCATTTTTATTAATTTCCTTTAAAAGATCCAGCTGAGACATCAAAAGAGACTCCATTTTAACCTTATATACATCGAACTGTCTTTTAACATCTTCAAGTTCCTTTTGTTTCAAAAGAACCTCATCATTTAGATCAACAACTTGTTTTTGTACATTAGCTCTAGCATCTTCCAAAATTTGATCTGCCTTTTGTTTTGCAACATTTTTTACTTCTTCAGCAGTTGTTTGAGCCATAACCAATGTATTTTGAAGTGTTGATTCAATATTTTTATATTGTTCAAGACTAGTATTTAATTCTTGTACTTTTTCTCTTAACTCAGTCAACTCTTTATAATTCTTTGTAAAATCAGCAGTTACTTCATCTAAAAAATCATCAACTTCTACAACGCTATATCCATTCATCATTTGTTTTGAAAATCTTTTATTTTCTATATCTAAAGGTGTGATCATATCCATGTCTATGTTAGCATTAATCTAACATATCTCCTTTCTTAATTTACATTGTTATTATTATTTCTTAACCATGATACTGATAATTTACTTTTTATTTCTTCTCTTGCCATTTCATTTGTAATTTCGTAGTTTGAAGGTGCAACTAAGAATATTGAATTAGATACCTTTTGAATATAGCCATCTAATGCATACACTCCACCACTAATAAAATCTACAATTCTTCTTGCTACATCTTTATTTACATATTCAAGATTAACAATTACAGATTTCTTTTCTTTTAAAAAACTACAAATTTCGTCAGATTGCTCAAATGAAGTTGGTTGAGATATTATCATTTTTATAGCTTGGCTTTGAGCTTGTGGCATAGCAACAACTTTATTGTTCTTTCTTCCAAATAATTTTTTATCTTCAACTACTTCTTCATCTTCATCTTCATATTCATATACATTCTCGTCTTCATATTCTTCTTGGTCTGCTGAATCCATTCCAAATAAATCCCAAACCTTATTCATTAATGCTCCAGACATAAAAATAAACCTCCTAAATTTCTTTCGTTATTATTTGTTACTAGTATCTACTTTTTTTTTCAAAATGTCAATAGTTTTTTGAAATGTAATTTTTTTTTAATATTATTGTAATATTTTTGTAATATTAAGTCAATACTTTATTCATTTAAGTTTCAGTGTTTTTATTTTATAAATTTAATAATAGAAAAAAGATATATATTTCAAAGTGAGTTTAACCTGAGTTGTTATTCACTTTAACCTGTTATAGTGTGTTTCTATACTTTGAATTTTCAGTTTCTTAAACGCCTTGGAAAACGGAACTGCAAAATATATATTTTTTTCTAAATATTATATTTTTGCAAAAAACCGAAACTTAAATTTATTCAACTTTACCTAAATCAGGATTTAATACTAGTTCATCATATAAAGATAGCTTTTTCATTGAATTTATTTCTGTTCTAGTAAATCCTAATTCTTCTAATTCACTTGTTTTATAGTTTGAAACTACAGAATACTTCTCATTTTGTTTACCCACTTTTACCAATATTTTACTTAAATATCCTGCTCTGTTTCTTACAACATAATTAAGTCCATCTATTTCTACTATAGCTTGGTTTGGAACTTTTAAACCTGTTGAACTCCACCATATTAAACCAAAAGAAATTTTTCTATAATTTGTCAATTCATCTATTCTTCTATCGATTTCTAGTACAAGCAATGTCTCATCCTCATTTTCTTGAGATAAATATACAATATTGGCATTAATTATCTCATTATTAGATAATCTAACTTGTACTTTACCTCCTATTTTAGCTTGTTTTGCCTCTTTAGACTTTGATATTGTTGCAATATAACAGTTAAAGTTATTGATTATTTTTCCACATTCATTATTTGTTGCAATAATTTGACCTGTTTTTAATTTTAGATTTTCTAAAAACTCTTTACTTAATGTTGAAAAATTATTAGGAGACAATGTCTCTTCTAAGCCATCTACTTTATATGAAACAATTCCACTAACTGGTGCAGTTATATATTCTGCTCCTGAATTAAGCTGTGTTTCTAAATTTGTTCTTTCTGTATAAAGCTTCTCTAAAAAAGATCCTGCAGCACTTTGACTTCCTACCATTTTAGCTTTTTTTGTTACTAAATTGCTTATCTCTTTTTTATATTCAGTCATTTTTGAGACATCTGTTATATTACTTAATATATGAACTTTTTCATCTATTTGATTTTCTATTAATTTAACATCAGGTAAATATAGACCTGTCTGACCTTCTAATGCTTCCTGAATTTTTAAATCTAATTCAGCAATTTTATCAATTAATTCATTTTCATTTTTACTATAATATCTATATATTGATTCTCCTTTTGATGTTTTTTCTCCTTCTGTTTTTATTTGTTCCATTCCATTTTTATAATTATTTCCTTTAACAACTTGTTCATCTCTAATTATATATCCTACATCTGTTTCTTCTAAGTACAAAGTTCCTTCTTCAACTGTAAATTTATTTGTTGGCTGTTTTATTAATAGATAAACTGCATATATTAAATATATTATTACTATTAAAAATGTTATATATATAATTGATTTTTTTACATTTTTTTTATTATTAATTTTCAATATACCCTCCTCTATTAATTAAAAAATTCTAAAATAAAATCGACATTACTCTCAACATCATTTGCTCCATCTATCCAAATAGTCTCTTTATTTTTTCTAAACCAAGTCAACTGCCTTTTTGCATATCTTCTAGTCTCCATCTTTAACTTTTCAATCATCTCTTCTTTAGTGTAAAGCCCATTAAGATAATCTACAACTTCTTTATAACCTAAGCCTTGCATAGCTGTTGGAAAAAAATCATATTTATTAAAAATATCTTGTACTTCTTGAATTAGACCTTGTTCAATCATAATATCTACTCTTTTATTAATTCTATCATACAAAACTTGTCTATCCCAATTTATTGCAAAAACTTTATAATCAAATTCTATAGGATTTTTTCTAGACTCTGCTTCTTGTTCTGTTTTTGTCTTACCTGTTGAATGGAAAATTTCTAATACTCTCATTATTCTTTTTTTATCATTTTTACTTACTTTTTCCATAGCTACAGGATCTATTTCTATTGCCTTTTTATATAATATATCTAAGCCTTGCTCTTTAACAATTTCTTCTAATTTATTTCTATATTCTTCATCAATATTTATATTATTATAATTAATTTCATATATTAAACTATCAATATATAAACCTGTTCCACCTACTATTATTGGAACTTTACCTTTTGAAATAATTTCTTTTATAGCTTTTTTTGCATCTAACTTAAATTGAGCTACACTATATCTTTCATTAGGCTGTATAAAATCTAAAAGATAATGTTTTATTCCTTGTTTTTCTTCTTCTGATGGTTTTGCTGTTCCTATATTCATTTCTTTGTAGATTTGCATTGAATCTGCTGAGATTATTTCTCCATTTATTTTTTTTGCAAGCACTATTCCTGTCGTCGTTTTGCCTGATGCTGTAGGTCCACATATCACTATAACTTTTTCTTTCATAACCTTATCTCCAATTTTAAGTCAGCTGTTAAAGCTTTGCTTTTTACAGATGACTTATGCAAAATTTCGTCAGAAATTTTGTAATCATTATTTACAACTGTTAAAGCTTTGCTTTTTACAGATGACTTATGCAAAATTTCGTCAGAAATTTTGTAATCATTATTTACAGCTGTAAAGCTTTGCTTACTACAGATGACTTATGCAAAGCTGGACATTATTTTGTTATAATTCTCTGTTGTATTTCTGTGAAATAGTTTGTTTCTAATATTGCTAATAATACAAGTATTATAAATACTATTATTACACTTTTTTGCATTTTTTCCTTTTTAATTTGATCATTATTTTTTTGATCTATTTTTCTAAAAATGTATGGTAATATTATATAACTATTTACAATTGTAAACAAAATTACAAATACTGTTCTAATTGCTTTCATTGCTTTTTGATTATCATATGCTATACCTATTTTTGATATTGTATATATTACAAATGTTAATATATATATTATAATTATTCCACCTACTATAAATTTGATTTTTTTACTATTGTTCATATTTCCCAAACTTTGCCATGTCCATGCTAAAAGTACTAAAAATAATAATATTATTCCTATTACTACAATTATCATTATAATTGTTCCTTCCTTTATTTTCTTGCAAATTTTCTTTCAATATCATATTTACTCATTTTTATTGCTGTTGGCCTTCCATGTGGACAGGTAAATGGATTTGGTAATTTTAATAATTTGTCCATTAAGCTTTCTACTTCTTCTTTTGTTAAAACCATATTAGCTTTTACTGCTGCTTTACATGCTACTGTTGCAATGAATTTTTCTTCTTTTTCTTGTTTTGCTGTTCTTGCTACTGTATTTATTTCGTCAAGTGTTTCTAAAAATAATTCTTTTGTATCTAAATCAATACATATTGTTGGAACTCCTGTTACTTTTATTGTGTTTTCTCCAAATTCTTCTAAAGAAAATCCTGCTTTTTCAAACATGTTTATATTTTCTTTTGCTATGTCCATTTCTTTATGTGTTAATGTTACTATATCTGGTAATAATAGCATTTGTGAGTCTTTTGTGTTTTCATTATAATAGTTATTTTTTACCTTTTCGTACATTATTCTTTCATGTGCTGCATGTTGGTCTAATATATACATTTCTTTATCAATTTCAATTATTATATATGTATTAAATACTATTCCTATAAATTTATAATTTGGTTCTTTATACTCTTCACTTTTTTCAAATATTGAAATGTTGTCTTCAACTATATCTACTGCTGTTACTTTTTGTTTTTCTTTTTCAATTTTTTCCTGAACTTGTACAGTTTGTGTTCCAAATAGTTTTTCATACATTTTATCGAAGTCTTGTGTTGACATTTCTGTTTCTTTTGTATTTTGTAGTTCTTCTATTTGTTTCTGTATCTTTTCAATTCTGCTTTCTAACTCTGTTTTCTCTGAATTATCTTTATTTTTAATATCTGTCTTCTTATCTTCAACTTCTACGCTTTGTTTTTCATTCTCTGTATTCTGATCTCTAATCTCTAAATTCTGATTTCCAACTTCTAACATTTTGCCTTCATTTTCTGATATTTCACTTTTGTCATCTAACATATGTGTTTCAACTTGTAAATTCTGTTCTTCTTCATTTGAGGTCGGATTTCCAATATTTATTACCGCACTTCTATCTTCTATAATTTTATTTTCTTTACTTTTTGGAATATATGTATCTTTCTCTTCCATTACTACTAAATTAGGATTAGTTTGTTCTTTCATTTTTAAATAGTCTGAATTTAGTTTAATACTTGGATCTTGTTCAACTTCTTTCTGAATTCCTTCTTGTAATTTTTTCAATTGTTCTAATACATCAGCAGTATTTATTGGTCCACCTTGTCCAACATTGATATGTGGTATACTATTTTCATTTGATATATTACTTACATATGATGAATTAGCATTATATGTTGTT
Organism: uncultured Clostridium sp.; assembly: GCA_947646915.1. Classification (GTDB taxonomy): domain Bacteria; phylum Bacillota; class Clostridia; order TANB77; family CAG-508; genus CAG-269. Next base: position 11,745 of record CANSII010000037.1, read on the forward strand.
TTACCACTTTTTTGTTTATATAATTCTTCTATTATATTATTTGTTTTTATTTTACTTTCTTCATCATTATAATCTTCTATTTTTTTTGTATCATTTTTTCTAAAATCAAATAATCCTGTATATTTTTCTTTATTATCTGTAATTGGTGCATTTTCTGTATTTGCTACTAATTCTGCTTTTAATAATGTATCTTTTATTGCATGATATATTGATTGGAATATTTTATTTTCTTCTTCAAATCTTACTTCTAATTTTGCTGGGTGTACATTTACGTCAACTTTTGCTGGATTCATTTCTATGTTTATTACTACAAATCCAAATTTTCCTATTGGTATTAATCCTTTATATGCTTGTTCTGTTGCTGATGATACTGTTTTATCTTTTATATATCTTTTATTTACAAAAAATAATTGGTTTGTTCTATTTGATCTTGCAATTTCAGGTTTTCCAATAACTCCTGAAATTTGTACATCTTCATATGTATAATCAACAGGTAATATGCCATTGGCTACATCTTTCCCATATATGCTATATATTACACTTTTTATGTCTCCATTACCATTTGTTTGAATAACTGTTTTACCTGTGTTTATTAATTTTATTGCTATATTAGGATTTACTAATGCTATTCTTGTTATAACATCTTCTATATATCCTGATTCTGTATAGTCTTTCTTTAAAAATTTATATCTTACTGGTGTGTTAAAAAATAGATTATTTACTGTTATTGATGTTCCTGTTTGACACCCAATTTCTTGTTTGTTTAAAATTTCTCCTGCTTCTACTTCTATTTTGTATCCTGTTTGCTGTTCAGATGTTTTTGATACCATTTCTACATTTGCTATTGCTGCAATACTTGCTAATGCTTCTCCTCTGAATCCCATTGATGTAACTAAGTTTAAGTCCTCTGCTTTTCTTATTTTACTCGTTGCATGTCTTTCAAATGCTATTTCTAAGTCGTCTTGTGCAATTCCTTTTCCGTTGTCTGTTACTCGTATATATGAAATTCCTCCATTTTTTATTTCTACTGTTATGTTATTTGCTCCTGCATCTATTGAGTTTTCTACCATTTCTTTTATTACTGATGCTGGTCTTTCTATTACTTCTCCTGCTGCTATTTGATTTATTGTTAATTCATCTAATAATACTATATTTCCCATTATTAAAACCCTTCCATTATCTTTTTAATGTTATTTACAAATTATATTTTGTTTAAGTTCTGTTTTTTAAAATTGCTTTTTTATTTTTTTAATTTTGTATCATACTTTCTATATATTTTTTTGCTATTTTTCGTATTTCTTCCATTTTTTGTTTTGTTTCATTATTTTTATATTCAATTCTATCAACTAAAATATCTATGTAATTCATTTCTTTAACATATTGTAATGAAATACTGAAATTTAAATCAAATATAAAAGCAATAACACAAATCCAATAATCAATCATTGTTTTTCTATCTTTTAATTTTATACATTTATGCTTCATAAAATCTTCATATACTTTTATACTTATCTTTTCATAATTTACAGTTTCACTATTATATATTTTAGGAAACATCTCTTCAAATTTGTCTTCTTGTTTTACTCTAAAATTATCAAGTTTATCTGCATCTCTTATTATTTTGCAATATAATAATTCGTTTTTATCTAAATTTTCTTCAATTCCAAATTTGTTATGATTACATATGGCTTTACGAATTATATTGTCATATTTCTTATCCTCTATAAATTGTGCAATTAAATTATTTTCAAATAATAATTTTGTTCCATATTCTGCATGTTCTATGTTTTTATCAAAAAAGTTTCCAAACTGTTTTATTTGCTCAAATCTTCCTATATCATGTAATATTGCAATTATTTTTGCTAGTTCTATATTTTCTTGATCTAATTTTAATCCTTTTGCTATGTATTCACTTTTTTAACCACTTCATATGTATGTCTTATTTTTAGCGCAATACATCCATTATCTACATTATAATTTTTTAAATATTCTTTAAATGCTTTTTCAGCTTTTTGAAAATTCATAAATATATTTAACCTTTCTATTCAATCATATTATCACAAGTTTATAATTTTTACAATAGTGTATTTTTTTAAGTTTCGGTATTTTTATTTTATACATTCAATAATAGAAAAAAGATATATATTTCAAAGTGAGTTTGACCTGAGTTGTTATTCACTTTAACCTGTTATAGTGTGTTTCTATACTTTGAATTTTCAGTTTCTTAAACGTCTTGGAAAACGGAACTGCAAAATATATATCTTTTTTCAAAAAATTTATTTCTAAACAAATCCCCAAAATTTAATTATAGAATTAGTATTGATTTTTAAATTTTCCAATATAATAATGGTGGTGATATAAAATTTAGATTATTTACATCAAAGAATTTATATTGTAGATACTAAAATAGATGAGCATGAAAAAAGAGTAATTACAGGAATAAGATTGTTAAAACAAGTTTTAGTTAAAAGAAAAATATAACTGTATAACAAATAAATGGGCATTATTTTTTAATTATGCCCATTTATTTGTTATATTTATATAGTAAAGTTTCTGAATTTTCTATAATATTAATTTTCTTCAACAACTATATTTTCTAATTCTTGTTCAAATATAGTTGTTGAAATATATAATGAAAACATGTAAACAAAAATAACTGCTGGTATTGTGAAATTTCCTATTGGCATTCTTGTTATTGCTATTATTCCTAATAAAACCATTTGTGCTAATGCAATTATTCCAACTGTTTTTACTATTACTTTCAAAATATTTAGCTTATAATATCTAACTATAATATAAACTAAAATAATTAAACTTGAAATTACAAAAGGTACTATATATGGTTTTATAATATCTCTACCTCTAACATGTGCAACTTGCTCTACTGTAACATTTTCTACCTTATACTCTTTACTATATTTTTCATTTATTTTTTTGATTAAATTTTCTTTTTGTTCTTCTGTTATTTCTGATGTTGTTATACTTACACTATCTTTATACAACTCTATTTCTTGAATTAATACTTGTTGTCCTTTAAATATCTCGTCTGTTATTTCTTTGATATCTTTTCTTTCAAATTCTTTACCTAAATTTAATTCTACTTTTTTGCTGTCTTGATATTGTAGTTCAAATTTTAATCCTTTTGTAAATATCATAATTGTTCCCACTATTATTATTATAGCAATTAAAATTAGTAAGACTTTTGTATTCTTTTTTTCCATTAAAATTTCATTCCTTTCTCAATTACTATCTAAATTACACTATTTTTCTTCTAATTGTATTTTAAGTAAAGTTCTTGTTATTACTAAGTTATAAATAGCAATTAGTAATAATCCCCAAAATGCAATCATTCCAAAACTGCTTATAGGAATCCATTTTATAAAGCAAAATACTACTGTCATTATACAAATAGGAATTATTCTTATAAAGAATTTTGAATAAGTTTTTGATGTCGCTTTATTTACTTTATTTTCAATTTTTTCTTCTTTTATCTTATCTATATTACTTAATAAAACCTTAACAAATATATAATTTAGAACTAATATTGATATTATTCCAAATATTGATTCTATTGATATTGCTACATTTGCATATCTAATTAATAACATGTAAATTGCTACTAGACCAACATATGATATTCCTGCTAATAGTCCATTTGACTTGTATTTTACTATTAATGCTATTATTCCAATTACTGCAACTATTGCTACTATAATTATTATTTTTGTTATATCTTGTTTTTCTATACTTGATAATATATATTCATTTTTGCTTATATCATATTTTATTGGTAAATTTCCACTATCTAAAATTGTTGCTATTTCTCTTGCTTGTGATATATATTCTTGTAATTTGTTATTATCTGTTGCTATTGTTCCAACACTTAATTGTATTTTTCCTGTGGTTATTGGGTTATCAAAACTTGTTGTCATTATTTCTGTATCATCAATTTTCATTGTAATTTGTTTTACTTCTTCTGTTGATGTTTCATTTGTTTTACTTTCTGTTGTTGAATTTTCTACCTTATTTTCCGTTGATTCCTCTGTTGCATTTTCTGCTGTAGTATTATTTTCTGTATTATTTATATTTTCTGTCTTTACATATGTCTTACTTATTTCTTCTAATTTTTTCTTTCCTTCTTTGTTAAATGCTATTTCTAAATATACTGCTGTTCCATTTTGTGTATTATTATACATTACACTTGATGTCTTTACGTCTTCATTATTAATTAATACTTCTTTTGTTTCTGTATCGATAATTTCTAATTTTCCTATTGTATTTATATTTGATACTATTGTGTCTGTTATTTTATCTTCTGGTATTTTTACTAATATTTCACCATTTTCTTCGTTTACACTTACTATATAATTTTCTACTCCTAATTTTTTTAGTCTTTTTTCTATTCTTTCTTTTGTTTTTTTGTAGTTTTCTACTGTTAATATGTCTTGTCCATTTTTTGCAATTTGTTCTTTTTTGTATCCTTTTTGCTCTATTTCTTCTTCTGTTGCTTCTTTTACTATATTTCCTTCACTGTCTTTTATTACTTCTTCTGTTTCTGTACTTACTGATAGTTTTATGTTCCTTTCTCCTTTTAGATCCATTGCATATGTGTATTCTTTTATGTTGTTTTTCATTTGATTTGCTTTTTGTGTGTATATTCCTATTATGCTTATCATTGTTATTAATATTATTCCTAATATTATTGTTGTTGTTTTTATTGTTTTCATTTTATTTTCTTTCCTTTCTCTTCGCTTCGCTTCGTTCATCGTCATCCTTAAAATTCTTCGAATTT
>CANSII010000038.1 GCA_947646915.1 uncultured Clostridium sp.
TTAAAAATTAATTTTGAAAATTTTTTATGACATTTTCAAAAGTTATTGACAGTAATTTATGTAATATCCTATTGTTATTTTGATTTATATTTCAATTCTTGGATAGCTTGATCTATTAAGTTTATTTGTTCAGTACTTACTTCTGGATTAGAATACATACCAGTTTTTAAGTTTAAGTTATTATAATATTTTCCTTCATGTTTTTTAGTTTGTATTCTAAGTTTACTAATCGCTCTTAGTTGGTCAATTTTACAATATGAAAAGCCTTCAAAATTTTCTATTTCTCCAATATCAATAATAACATCAGATTCGTTTGGCTTACTTGTTAATGGGGCAACTAATACTGTACCAACATTTGGTCTTGAATATAAAACAACTGCTGGATGTGAATGATTTAGTTCTTGTCCAATATTAACACCAAAATCAACCCATACAACTTGTTTTCTTGTTACATAAGGTACATAATTTAGTTGTTCATTTTTATTAACTTTATTTAGTTTATATATTTGTTCAGCAAACCATTTTTCTAATTCTTGTCGCTGATTATTATTCAACTTATTTAATTCATCATTTATATTCAAAGTTAATACCTCCTAAAAGTAAAATTCCATATTATAATAGCACAAAACAAGCTAAATTTCTACATAAATATAAATATTTTTTTACTTTTGATTTTAAGAAAAATTAAAGGAAATACAAATTTTTTTAAAGAAAATACAAGAAAATTTAAAGAGAATACAAATTTTTTTACATATTTTATTGATTTTTTTAAAGAATTTGAGTATAATAATATTAACAGAAGCAATTCTGTTGCGAGTTGAAATACACTCAATTTAAGAAGACATTTAGACCTGAAAGACGGTCAAGTTGATTTACAAATAACCTTTAGACGAAGTCTAAAGGTTATTTGCTTTTTAAAATATCTATTTCAAATTTACATCTTCTAAAAATTCATCTAATGTAAATTCACGATTATATTCATCAACGATAATGTATTTATTGCTATTTTCTTTATAAAAGCTTATAAAATCGTTTAAGTTACTAAATTTTCGAAAATGAAATGTGCCAGAAGAATATACTCCAAAATCCAATTTATTTATTGAATCTAAATAAAATCTAGTTTCATTTCTATATTCAGGCTCATGTTGTCTACATTCTTCTAAAACATCGTTGTTTTGTATTGGTAAAATAGAAATTATTTCTTTATTTAATTCCTTATATAATATGTCCAATTTAGTATTTAAGTTTTTTTCTATTTCATGTAATTTTTCGATATGTTCTTTACTAATTTTTCTATCTCTTAAATAATATGTACAAGACATATTGGCACCTCTTTTCTAAAGACAAGTATATGTATTTTATAAATCTTTATTATTATTCATCCAAGTTGTTAAATCATCTTCTGTTAAAAGTCCTTTTTTAAAATTTTTAATTTTTGATTGTGCTTTAGATTTCCAAGCATTAAATCTTTCTAAATCTTTTCCATTTGGATCTGGATTTCGCTTTATTTGCATTAATCGTTTTTGATAAGTTCTTCTATAAATAATATAACCTTCAATTTCATTTATATTCTTTTTATAAGTTTCCCCAGCACCCGTTTCTCTACAAGAACGTTCTTTTTCAGCATAGGTTATATCACAATATATTTCAGTTTGCTTTGTAGTAGGTATAAAGTATTTACCACAATTCTGACAATTTTTTATAATAATATATTCATTTGTAGCAACTTCATATAATGACAAAAATACTATATTAGACAAGTAATTACTATAAAAAATATTGCTTGTTTTTGGAGATATTTCATTGTTTTTAATTTTTTTTCTAATTTCAGAAGGTTTACTATTAGATAATCTAGATAATTCTATTTTATATCCACTTAAATTATTGAAAAATAATTGCGTATTAGTTGAATATCTATATAAATCGTTTCTTAATACAAATGAAATAAATCTTTCCATACAAGTATATTCAGAATCATTATTATCTTTCAAATTATAAGTATAGTTAACACATTCTTTAAATTGGTTTTGTAAGTATAGTATATTTTTTTTACAGCTATTAAATAAATCTTCTAACTCCTTATAAAATTCTTCTTTAGTTGTATATGAATATTTTGAAAGAATATTTTTCGAATACTCTTTTAGCAATTCTATACCATAAAATGCAAATAAAGTATTATAGGCAGTTTTATATGAAGAAAAATCTGCATTTAAAAAATTAATTAAAAATCTTCCATATCTTTCAGTATAAGGATTGAAATAGTCAGTATTATTGCGAAAAATTGAATTTCTTTTTACATTATCAGTTAGCTTTATTGTGTCGAAATTATTATATATGTATTTTACTTTTTTTATTCTATGAAAGTAAAGTGGAGTAACATAGTATTCAGATTTTTCTTTTTTATTGAACCATATACCAAACCCAGAATCTATTGGTAAGCTAGGCTTTTTATACATTATTTATATCTCCTTTTTTATATATTTGTGAGAAACTTACAAAAACTTTTCAAAATTTGTTGACAAACTGGAATACACATTATATAATAACAATGCAAAAACAAACTTGAGAATTTCTCACTATCTATTATAATAATACTACAAAACGAGGAATTATGCAATAGAAATCGAGAAATTTAACAACAGTGAAAGGAGGAATGCTAATGTTAGAAGTTAAATCTAAAGAAAAACCTATGCCAATAATTTATACTACAAAAGACATTTGCAAAATGTTTCATATTGGTAGAGTAAAATGTTTAGAACTATTTCATAGAGCTGATTTTCCAGCACAGAAATATGGCAGAGGTTTTGGGATTGAAGCAAACGCTTTAGCCAATTATATGAGTTCTAGACATATTATTTGTTAGAAAGCAAAAGAGATTTAGAAATCGCACTTCTAAACCTCTACTAATTACAAGGGAATGTCTTCCCATGTAAACTCACAAAATTATTATAGCACAAGTAAGTATTTACTTGCAAGACATTCCCTTTAAATTTTTATGAAGGGAGTAAAAATGAGCAAGAAGAAAGAATTTGTCGAAGGTGTCGACTATGTTATTACAATTAGAAAAAGAAAAAAGTTTATAAAAAATCCAAAGAAAAGCATTTGTCCTATATGTGAAAATTGTAATCATAAAAATTTATGTTTAAATCGCAGAAATAAAGAAACTATGGAGAGATGTAATAAATGCAAGAATTGCAGTGATAACTCTTTATGTGATAAATTTAATTTTTATGATGAATATGAAGGAAGATTATTAAAACTTGGAATAAATGCAAATACAGGAAAAGCTATTAGACAATCATTTTCTGGTAAAACTGAAGAAGTTGTTTTAGAAAAGTTAAAAAAGCAATATATCAAGAATAAAGAAGAAGGCATAAAAGAAACAATTTACATTCCAAATGAAGTTTCAATAATTGAACTGGCTAAAGAAATTGAAGAAAATAAATATAAACTTTCAGCAACTCATGGCTCTGGTTATAATAGAAATATGCAAACAATAAAAGCTTGTAGTGCATATAACTTTATGTTTAAGCCTATTCAAAATGTAACTAGAAATGAAATTGAAAGATTTTTACAAGCAGAACGACACAAATCTAATTCTACCATATCAAAGGAATATAGCATAATAAAAAATGCCTTTGATTTAGCTTATAAAAAACATCTTATAGATAAAGAAATTGCTTTAGATTTTAGTATTGATCCGATAGAAAAGCCTAAGAGTCATAAAGAAGATAAAGATGTTGTAGCATTTACAATAAAAGAAGAATATATACTAATTCAATATATGAACTCTCATTATACACAATATAACAATATGCTACTATTAGCATTATATACTGGCATGAGAATTGGAGAAGTATTAGCATTAACTACTAATGATTTAAATTTTGATGAAGATTATGGAACAATTAGCGTTAATAAAACAATTACTAAAAATAAAAGTGGAAAAAGAATCGTTGGAAATGTAACTAAAACGAAAAATGGCAAGAGAAATTTGCATTTAGATAAGAACTCAAAAGAAATTGTAGAGAGAGCAATTAATGAAATGACACCAAATAAGAAAAATATGCTTTTTCTTCGAAAAGATGGAAAGATATATGAAAATAGTCAAGTAAATAGTGCATTTAAGCGAATTTGTAAAAATGCTGGAATAAAAGTAATTATGACTAAACACAAGAAAGATTCTAAAACAAAAGGTATTCACTATGTAAATGAAAAAACGAGTGATGTAAATGTTCATATGTTAAGACACACCTTTGCAACTAGATGTATTGAGGCAGGTATGGATTTAGCAACATTACAAAAGGTTTTAGGACATGCTAATATTCAAACTACAATAAATATTTATGGAGATATCTTTGATTATCATCAGAAAAATCAAATGTATAAATACACAGAATATATGCAAAAGATGAATGAAAAATATGAAAAGATACTTGAAAATAATACGATAAAAGAATAAGATAATAATAAATAATTTGATAGAAAATTATATTCCCGACAATGTCGGGACAAAGATACGAAATTTGAAAACGCTTGATATAAGTAGAAAAGATGGCAAATAAAATTTGCTCATCTGCACCAACGATGTATCTGTTCGAACTAAATTGAACAGATAGATACGAATATCATTCTAAAAAGGATGGTATTTTTTTATTGCAAAATGTCAGCTATTTTCAGTAGGTGTAAAGAAAATTTATTGCCTCGCAGAGCTCCATGTTATGATAGCATGTCATAACATATAGGGGGTTAGGACTTATGGCAAAGCCAAAGTCCTATGCTATGAAGAAGTTGATGAAGAATACAGAACTACACTTATAAATTTTGGAAAATATAAACTTATAATGTTTGCAATGGCTAAAATTATGGAAATGGAAACAACAGAACAAAATAAAGTTGCATTGTATTTGTTTAACAATATTAATTATACTTAAAAATATTCTAAATCATTGTAAAACTTAAAAGTTATTGATATAATATTTTTGAATTAAACAAGAGAAAGGTGAAAAAATGCAAGAATTTTTATTAAAGTTAGAGAGTCCAATAAATGGAATTTATTTGAATTCAGAAACTATTGAATTATTAAGTATAATTCAATGTAAAAATATAGAAGAATTAAAAGATTTTGCAATTAATTGTTCACAATTAAATATTTCAGAAGAAGATTTAACTAGTTGGAATGATAACGATATTGAAAATATAAAAAGAAAGCTTGTCGAACAATATAAGAGTACATTAGTATCAATGGAACAAAGTATTAAAGACAGAAGAAGTGTTTTGGAATCAGCATTAAAGCATTCGGGATTTATTGCTGAAGAAGTAGATTCATACATTTCAGTATTTCAAAATGATGGGTATGAAGGTATTGAGAAAAAATTAAAAGCAGAACATCTTGAAAGCTATGATATTTTTACTGAAAAAGCTCATAGATTTATTGGAACAGAAAGAGATCAAATGACAAGTGTAACTTATGAAGAATTATTTGGACTAAATGATATTTTATCTAATCATAATACTATTCTAATAGGAGCAGGAAGATATTATGATGTTACAAAAAAAATGTATGATGAACATATACCAGATATGGGAAAATATGATTTTTACTATGCTCAAAGAGGTTTAAATTTTGGCTATAAAAATAGAATGAATGTAAGATATCATACGTTATTAGATAAACAAACTATGGAAGAACATTTAATAGGAAAACAAAAAGAAGATGTTTTAGGAGAACTGCAAGAATATGTAAAGAAATCTATAGATTTTATTTCAAAATATAATGAGGAGCATAAGATAAATGGAAGAGGAACTATATGTTCTGTAGATTTGTTTAATGAAATAATTTCTTTTGATAAACCATATAGAAACATGTGGCAAGAACTATACGGAATCTCTAACGAAGAATTAGTTAGTATTTTTCATTATGCATTAGAAAACAAACCAGATGGAGTAACATATGTATATAATGAACCGTTTTTGGAAAATTCTGAAAGAAGACAAGTAGTAATAGAACAATTGTCTCAAATCAATAAACTAGCACCTGAATTAATTGATACAATTGGTACTCAAATGCATATTGAGATGACACAAAATATAGATGATATTAGATGTTGTTTTGAGGACTTAAAAAAATTAAAACAATTAGGAATTGGAACTCAAATAACAGAATTTGATATGTGTTTACCAGAAAGATTTATGTTTGATGAAAAAGGAAAAATACGTACTGAGCAAGAATTGGTAGAACTTATTAATAATAAAATAAGTAAAAGTGGTATTACTATTGGAAGTATAGCAGAGTTTAAATCAATGAAAATGGATGAAATTTCAAAAACTATTGGAAAAACTGGAATACAGTTAGATGGAATAACATATTGGTCTATAAGTGATACATTAGATCACAATTTAGAAAGAACTAATAGAAAAACTTATGAACAAGGTTTGCAAAGAGAGATAGCTCAAACAAGATACGCAGGCTTATACTCTGGTTTAGAAAGAAGTAAAACAATTTCTACACAAAGATTAGGTCAAGAAACTTTAGAAGAACAAAAAGAAACTGCATTATTAGATGAGATAGAACAAGCACAAGTAAGACAAGAGAAAATAATTTTAAACAAAAGAGAGACTCAAGAAAATGAACAAAAATTATAGGGGATTTATAATATGATTGATATTAAATATGCAAATGCATATAGTGAAGTATTAGAAATATTAAAATATATTCCAATAGAAGATTATAATAGAATACCAAATTCTAGAATAAAGCTTTTTGAAACAAATCATAATAAAGAGTATATATTTAAATATAATCCAAATAAAACTTTAGAGGAGCAAAATGTATCCAAAACTGCAAAAGCAATTATTGCAATTTTATTTAGAGATTATTGGGCTACTGAATTACAAAAAGAAAAAATTATAAGTAAACAAAATTATGATAGGATGAAATTAGAGGAAGAAAAAAGAGATATATACAATTCTAATAATCTTTTTAAGAATAATGAGAAAAAAATTATTTTAGATAATACAAAACAAGAACAAAAATTAACTTTAATCGAAATAAATAATATTCATTGGTATAAAAAAGTATGGAGATTTTTAACAAGATTTTTTGGAAAATAATTTGTTAGTGTAAAATTTATGTAGGCAAAAAATTACCTATATAAATATTACTCATAAGTAAATATAAAGTAATAAAAATATATAGGTAATAATAGCCTATATATTTTTTTATATAAAAGGAGGAGAAAAAACAAAATGGTTATTAAAGGAACACAAGAATTTAACTTTATTGACAAAAGGGTAGGAGTAACAAAGGAAGGAGAACAATACATATCAATAAATGTTTTAGCAAAAGACAATAAAAAATTTAACTTTATTTCAAAAGATGAAAAACTAATTGATAAAATAGCCCCTTTAAACTTACAAAGATTTGCATTAATAAAATTAGTACTAGGATTTGACAAAGTTTATAATTCAGAAAAACGAATAAGTTATTGGAATTGTGAATTGATAGGTGTTGAATAGAATGTCAGAAATAGAATTATTAGAAGAAATATTAATACAAATAAAAACACTAAATACATTTTTTCAATTATTTACTTATGGAATAGTGTTAATATTAATAATTTACTTTGGTTACTGGTTTTTTAGTAGATTTTTCTATTAAAAACTTTGTAATAAATATACAAAAGATAAAACCATTTAAAGGGGGTTAAACCCCTTTAAAGTGGAGAAAGGAAGGAAAAAATGGAGACAACAGTTTCAACTCTAACATTAACTAGCACAATGTTTTCAGGCTTAATTTCAAATATTACTTCAAATTTAGGAGTACTATTACCTGTAGGATTAACATTAATGGGCATTATGATTGCCGTTTCATTAATACCTAGAATAATATACAAATTTTTCTAGTTATTTAAAATATGCCCAGCTATACGACATTAGATGTCGTATACTGGGCTATTAAAATATAGAAGGAGATAAAGCAATGTTAAAGATAAAAAACAAAATAATAATAGCTATAACAATATTTTTATTAATAACAATTACCCTTATAAATAAAGCATTTGCTAGCTATGAAGATATAACAATATTAGAAATACCAAAAGAAGTATACCAAGCTCTTTACGAAACAGAAGAATATAAAAGCGATAAATATTATTATAGTTTTAGATATAATGGAGATACATTTTCTGTATTATTTGTATTAAAAGAAAAATATCCAAATCTAAAACAATATATCAGTAATGATGTACAAAATATGGGAAAATCATACTGTATATATTTTAATACAGTAAATTCAGAAATAGAAGGTACTTTATATGACTATAATAACAAAACTTTTGTAAAAACAAATTATACAAGTCATGGTTATTTCTATACAACATATTTTAATAATAGCATTTATTTAGGTGGAAATATAGACATATATACAGACAGAACTTATAAAACGATTTTTTTTCAGGAAGCTCCACAGGTGACAATCAAGGAAATAACACAGGTGGAGGAACTAACGACAATAACAACGAAAACAATACAGGTGATAATTCCAATTGGTTTAATAATATTATTAATTGGCTTACTGATATATGTAATAAAATCGGTAGTCTTGCGAGTGACATAGGAAATGCAATAATAGGAGGATTATCAAGTTTTTTTGAAAATATTATAGAAGCATTAGGAAACATAGGAAACTTTTTATGGGAGTTACCACGGAAACATAATAAAAGGAATAGCAGATATATTTATTGATTTATGGGACTGGTTCAATTTTATATGGGAAGCCATAAAAGCAATACCGCAAGCAATAATAGACCTATTAGGAAACTTATTAAAATGGTTATTTGTTCCAAGTGAAAATTTCTTTAATGATAATATTGAAGAGATAAAAGAAAAAATATCTGAAAAAATACCATATAACGATTATGTAAGACTATTTGAAACAATAAAAACATTAGAAAGTGACAATAATTTAAGCATAGATTTACCAAAATATCAAATTACAGAAAATCTTGAAGTAGAACAAAATAAATTTATAGACTTTGGAAAAATAACAAAATATAAAGAAACATGGTTTGCATGGGTAAGAGGATTTACATTTATATTCATGATTATATATAACCTAAATCAAATAACAAAGTTTTTAAGAGGAATAAACGTTGCAGACGGAGCGACAGCCTTAGGACTAGAAAAAAATACAAGTATAGGGGGAAAAAATCAATGATAATAGAATTAATATGTATGCCACTATTAATATTTTCAAAAGGAATAATTGGAATAATACCAGTACTAACATATATACCAACATCTATTGTAAACACAACAGAATTATTAATAAAAGCAATGCAGTTTTTTCCCTCAGATGTTTGGATAATGGTTATTGGAAATATAGTATTTTGGATAACAGTACATTTAATATGGGCGATAATACAATTCATTTTAAAATTAATACCATTTATAAACATGGGATAGAAAGGGTAAAAATGAAAGGAAATATAAATTTAAACAAATATTATAAAAAGCTAAGATTAGAAATCTTCAAAGATTTATCAATATCAGAATTTATTGAAATATACACAAGATTTAAAAGGCTAAAAATGCAATATAAATTTTTAAAAATAGCAAATTATTTAGAACAAATAAAAATACCTAATATAGAAGTACCAATCATTAGATTTACATTAAAACTAATAAATTTTATACGTTGGAAAATATATGACCTATTAATGTTATTAATAAATGGACGAACATTCAATTTATTTGGTGTATCAATATTTTGCGGAAGACAAGGGAGCGGAAAAACAATCAGCATAGTAGAAGAATTAGAAAAAATAAAAAAATACATAGAGCAGATATAAGAGAAATAGAAGAATATAATTATGCACAAGGGGCAGTTGTAGAAAAAACACCTGAATTGAAAAAGATAATAAAATTATTAGAACCAACGGCGTTAATGTATAGATAAAAAGGAAAATTAAAAGATAAAAACAAAAAGTCTATAAAAGATTTAAGAGAAAATTTTATAGAAATAGATAAAATACAAGAAAAAGAGATTAAAAAGTAAAGGGAAGAAAATATTTTTACTCATTAAGATGTATGGGAACAAACAAGAAAAAAATAAAAAAATATGATTATAGTTTATAAATTAAAAAGCAATATTGATAAATGCTTTATAAATAGGGAATTTGACAAATTAAAAAAAAATAAAAAAATTGCCAACAAATACTTGACACATACCTATATCGTAGAAAATTTGCAATTTTATGTAAAATATAGTATAATAAGATTTGTAACATTTGTTGTTGCACCTTTGAAAATGTAAACTTTCGGAGGTGCAAACCTCCGAACAATTATAAGGAGGATTTATTATGGCTACTAAGAAAGAAGTATATCGGGAAGTTTTTGTATCTCCATTTGAGAAGAACACAGAAGGCGATGCCTTGAAGGTATTACAGGCAATTCGGGAATGCCATTCTACGATGTACGGCTGGGAGGAAATTAGAGGTTTTGTAGAAAAATTGCCGAACGGCAAATATCGTGCCGTAAGGGAACACGCAAAATACGCATGATTTTCTACAGAAGGGTGTATATTTATAGCATATGCCCTTTTGTTATATTAATTCTACTTACTAATGTACGATAAATTAATATTAAAAATTAAATAAAAATTCCATTAAAACTCCATTAAAAAAATATAGATAATAGCTTAAACACTTACAGCACAAGCAATTACAAAACATCAAATTTGATCATCTGCACCATTAGAACCTCAAGTGTTTCGTAAGATTAAGTTTGAGGTTTTAATTTATAAAATCAAGCAGAGTTCTAACAAAAGTTCTAACACTTTTCTAAAATTAGAATTTTTATAAATAGTTAGAAATGTATTTTTAGAAACAGATTACCTAAATTGCGAGTTTAAGTAATTTGTTCTTTTTTTGTATTTTTTATATCTAAAGCAAGTTTATCACTAATAACACTTGCAGAGATTTTTTTGTTCTCTATATCAGCATGTGCATATCTTAAAGCAGTTTGAAAATTAGAATGACCTAGCCATATTTGTATGTCTTTAACTGGTACACCATTTTGAATTAATAAAGTACCACAACTATGTCTTAAATCATGTAATCTAATATGTCTTAGATTATTACTATCTAATACTTTACTAAAAGTTTGTGTTACATATCCAGGTTTCATTAATTCTCCATTTTCCATTAAACATATATAGTATTTATAATCATTGCAATAAGTATTGCCATAAAACTTTTTATACTCTTCGTATTTATTTTTGTAAATATTTAGTAAATCAGCAATGAAATCAAATAATGGTAAAGTTCTATAACCAGAATTACTTTTGGCTCTATCTTTGAAAATGAATTGTGTAATACCATCAATTTTTCCACGACCCACTGTATGCCTAATTGTTAATGTTTTAGCCTTAAAATCAATAGCATTCCATTTAATACCTATAACTTCTTCACGCCTTAATCCATATACACCAGCTATAATTACTGGTAATTCAATAGGTGTAGTTTTTATAATTTCCATTAAATGTAGTAATTCATCTTGGGTATAATAGTCTGCTATCTTAATTTGAATAAATTTTATCCCAATGGGAGAAAATTTATTGCCTCGCAGAGCCCAATGTCATCAAGTTAACCGTCATATAAATGTAATATAAAAATGCAGATATAAATGATAAAATATAAATAGGAGTTGATACTAATGAAAATAATAGAAGTTTTAAAAAAAGTACAGATAGAATAGAAAGTAAAATGCTTGAGAATAAATATAAGAAAAGACAAGAATACTTTACGAGGAAAAGAAAAATAAGTTTTAAAGATATAATATTATTTGAATTAGGAACTCTAAAAAAACATTATCACTTGAAATACAAGACTTTATGAAAAGAACAAACAAAGAAGAATTTAGTAAACAAGAATATTCAAAAGCACGAGAAAAAGTAAATCCAGAAGTATTTAAAGAGTTAAATGAAGATATAATAGAAGGAACATATAAAGGAGAGCATAAAAGATATGAAGGATATGTAATATTAGCGATAGATGGTTCAACAGTACAATTACCAAATACGAGAGAAGTAAGAGAAATTTATGGAGGACAAAGAAATCAATCAAATAAAGAAACAGCAATAGGAAGAATAGGAGTAATATATGATGTACTAAATGAAATAGTATTAGAAGGACGAATAACAGGATATGAAATGGGAGAACGAGAAATAGCAGAAGAATTACTGAAAATAGCAACAAGAATATCTAAAGTGATAATATTAATGGATAGAGGGTATTCATCAGTAAGATTACTAAAATTGATGAACGATATAGGCATAAAATATTTAATAAGGCTACCAAAAAAATTTTTAAAAGAAACAGATGAATTTATGAATACAGATAAAGAAGAAAATGTAGAAATAGTTGTAACTAAAGGAAAACATGTAAAAGGATTAACAACAGGAAGCAAATTAAATACAAGATGTATAAGAGTAAAACTAGAAAATGAGAATGATGAAAATGAATATATAATAACAAACCTAACCAAAGAAGAAATGAGCAATGAAAAGTTGAAAGAGCTATATAGGAAAAGATGGAAAATAGAAACTAATTACAATATAATAAAAAATGTACTAGAATTAGGTAATTTTACAGGAGAGACAAAAACAGCAATAGAACAAGACTTTTATGCAACGATATATCTAAATAATATATCAAATATAGCAATTAATGAAGCACAAGAAGAATATGAGAAAACAGAAAAGAAGGAAACGAAATATAAATATAAAATAAACAGAAGTGTAGCTATAGGACACTTGAAAAGAAATTTAATAGAAATATATTTATGTAATAGTCCAAGAAAGAGGAAAAAAATGTTAAAGAATATATTTGAGATTATTCAAAAAAACGTTCTGCCAGAGCGAACTGGCAGACAATATAGCAGAAGCAATAGAAGAACAAAATTTAATCGAAATCATAAAAGGGTACTATAATATTACATTTATATGACGGTTAACTTGATGACATTGCGCAGAGCCCCCATGTTATGATAGTATGTCATAACATATAGGGGGTTAGTTAGGACTTATGACAAGGTCAAACTCCTATGATATGAATACATTTCTAAAGAAGAAAAGAATGAGCATATTCTTTTAATTTTGATAGTACTAAAAACAAAAGAAACTTCAGCAATTATTGCTAAAGTTTCTTCTGTTTTGACCTTATTCAAGGCAGAGATTAGAGATTATTTTTCCAATTGTTGCATTTCAGCAACAATTTCATTGTATGAGTTTTCACACTCAGAAACATCATAATATGTCTTGTTTGCAATTGAATCCACCAATTTGTAAATAGGCACTGGATTAGAAGGTGTATAGACTTCGATATAGACAGCTGTTTCTTGTTTTTTCAACCAAACCCTTAACCACAATGATTCAAGTTTGTCTGAGTTTGATTTTTCTATCTCAAAAGTCAACGTACTGATATTTTCTTGACAAAGTTTAACAGCTTCTTTGCCAAAATCGTCTTCATCAAGCAACTCTGCAAAATAATTGCCTGATTTGTCCTTAAATGCAAATGCACGACCAAACTGATCAGAAATTATCTCTGCAACATCAGAAGCCAGTACTAAATACTCCACATTTAATTCAGTAGAGCCAGGAGCAATTTTTAATTGGATAAGATTACCATCTTCATCTACATATGGCTTACCCGTTCCATAATACGTGCCAAGCTTTTTTTGGGGGTAAGTATTCCCAAAAAGTTCTTCATTTTCATTTGCAGGCTTTGGTATTTCTGTCTGGTAAACTACTTTTCTATACTGCCAAATTTTTAGATACTTTCCTTCTAATGTTACTGTAAAGTCTTTGGAAGTGTGTACAATTATACTCTCATTTGGCACATCTACATTATATTTTTCAGAAATGTGTAATTTACCATCTCCTTCAGATACAAGCTTATAATAAATGCGTTCATAATAATCTATCCCCTCAAAAATGATATCTTCGCCATTTTTATAGAGAATATATTCCCCAAAGGAGATTCCCTTTTCATGACCGTCTTCAGAATAGATTAGCATACTCCTTTCTGGATATATGTAGAACCATACTTTTTGCTCAGACAATATTTTACTGTCTTCTGTTATACTAAACTCATCTTTTACGCATATCTCCAACTTCAAGGAATCAAATTTTTCTTTTAACTCGTTATATGTTTCACCTTTAAATTCAGGAATTATACTGCGTACTGAATCTAAAGTCACATATTTGTATCCAGCTTTAGTAATGCTTGTTATTTTCACATTACCTGTAGCTAAAAGTTGCTGAAATGGGGAATCAGGAGATAGATTTGATGAAAGCTTTACTGTATGCTCTATAGGAAATTCCTGCACCATATCTTCTTCCATTTCGCCCAAATCCGCAGTCTCGTTGTCTGCCAATTCTTCCGCTACTTCATCAATTGCTGTTTCAGTTTCTACATTCGATACTTCTATCTTTTTTTCTTCTCTTACTTTCCGAATACTTAAAACCAGTGTTGTAATGAATAGAATAGAAATAATAATCATCGTGATTAACAATTTTTTTGATTTCATCTTTTTTCTCCTTTTTGTTTGAACATTTGATTAACAGTTATAAATAATCTCTATCCTCCTTTTCTATATTTCTAAAAAGTACATTCAATATTATACCATATTTATGTAAAGTGTCAAGCTTTTAGAAATGTATTTTGTCAATCTTTTAGAAAAATATTTTCAAATTTTTATTGCAATTTATGAAAATTATGATATACTTTAATAAATTGATTGATATTTGTATCAATCGTCAAGAGAACCGAAAAAAGTTGTAGATAACTACGTCAACGGCACTATAAGAGCATCAAGGCTTTCGGAAAATATAACCTTGATGCTTTTATAATAAAATTGCTAGATTTTTCTAACAGATTTCTAACAATTTGAAAAATTATCTAATGTAGATGTATTAGAGTCCTGATCTAATATATCTTTTTTTATGTCTTTATTAAAACTTAATGCTTTCTCTATTGCAGATGCAGATTTAATTTTTGTACTTGAATCTAAATGAGCATATCTTTCTGTTGTTTTAGAACTTGAATGTCCTAACCAATCTTGTATTTCTCTTAAAGATATTCCTTTTTTCAAAAGTAGAGTAGCACAACTATGTCTTAAATCGTGAAATCTAATATGCCTTAAATCATTCTTCTTTAATATTTCTTTAAATTTATGACTAACATAGTCAGGTTTTCTTAAATTCCCTAATTCATCAACACAAATGTATTCCTTATATTTTCTTTCATAACTATCTCTAAAAATAGACATATAGTATTCTTGCATTTTCTTAGTATATAGTAAGAGTTGTTCAACCTGATATATTAAAGGTAATGTTCTATAACTAGATTTATTCTTTGTTTTATCCTTTGTAATCATTTTTGTTTTAGTTTTTGAATTTTCACTTTCATCGGTAACAGTTACAACCTTATGCTTTATCGTAATTGTTTTATTCTCAAAATCTATTGCAGACCATTTTAATCCTAATACTTCACTTCTTCTTAATCCATAAAAAGCAGTTAATGTAACAATAACTTCTACTGGTGTATCTTTTATTATTTTAAATAATTAATTTAGTTCATCTTCAGTATAATAAGATGCAATATATTGTTCTGATTTTGGTCTACCAACTTTTATGGCAGGATTTGTTTCAATTAAATCTGTTTGTACTGCATAATCTAATGCTTTTCTAATATTTGCATGATATAAAGTTACAGTAGTTCCTTTTAATCCTTCTGAATATAACCAATTATAAAAATCTAATATATGAACAGGTTTTAAATCTACAAGTAATATTGGATGCTCTGTAAAATATGTTTTTATTTTTCCTTCAATTTGTCTTTTATAACCTGTATAGGTAGATTCTTCAATTTGATGTTTTATCATATCAAGCCATTTAATCATAAAATCTGCAAAAGTTATTTGTAGCTTTTTATTGGTGTTAGAATAGAAATATAGACACAGAATTTTACACTTACAAAAAAAGATGT
>CANSII010000039.1 GCA_947646915.1 uncultured Clostridium sp.
AACACAAGAGACAACTCAAGAAACACAAGAGACAACTCAAGAAACACAAGAGACACAAAAAATGGGATTTTGGAAAAGCTTATTTAGCGGAAAGAAAAAACAAAAAGCTCTTCCTGCACCTAAAGAGGAAAAACAAAAAGGATTTTTTGCAAAATTGTTTGGAGGAAAAAAACAAACAGAAGAACAACAAACAGAAGAACAACAAACAGAAGAACAACAAACAGAGCAACAACAAACTCAAAGATCTATTTTTATGAATAGTATGAAATATGATATAATAAAAGATCTAGCAGAGACAATGGAAAAGGATGGAGTGAGACAATCTAAAAAAGAAAGAAAAGAGGTAAAAAAACAAGAAGAGGCTAGAGCAGATGATGTTAATGAAATATTAGAAGAGGAAGAAAACTCATTATAATAAATAGAAAAACTTGGTAAATCTACCAAGTTTTTCTTGACTTATATTCATAAAGGTGGTAAAATATAAACTGTTATGATAAAATACATAAAATATGTATTTCCGTAGCAGTTTATTATTTTATGTGAAATAAAATTTACAAAAATATTACACATAAAAATAAAATAATAAAAATCAGGAGGTGAAATTTAAGTGCCAACAATTAATCAACTAGTAAGAAAAGGAAGAAAAACAGGAGTAACAAAATCAACAGCACCAGCACTTCAACATGGATGGAACTCTAAAAACAAAAAATTAACAAATAACAGAGCTCCACAAAAAAGAGGTGTATGTACTGTAGTAAAAACAGTTACACCTAAAAAACCAAATTCAGCTTTAAGAAAAGTTGCTAGGGTTAGACTTTCAAATGGTTATGAAGTAACATCTTACATTCCAGGAATTGGACATAACCTACAAGAACATAGTGTTGTATTAATAAGAGGAGGTAGGGTAAAAGACCTTCCAGGTGTTAGATACCATATCATCAGAGGAACTCTAGATACAGCAGGTGTTAAAGATAGAATGCAAGCACGTTCTAAGTATGGAGCGAAAAAAGCAAAAAAATAGTAAAATCGATTAAATCAGGCATCTTGCACATTTTTAACATTTATTCCAAACTTCGGCATACAAACGTATAGCCTCAGCTTGTAATAAATATCAAAATTGCACAATATACCTAATTTACTCAATTTTACTTAGAATAAATGAAAAACGGCATCTTGCGTTGTCAAGCGTCGTAAAAATCTTTTCTATATACAAACGTATTATTTCAAAGATTTTTACTTAGCTTTCCTAGCAATATACCATTTTTGCTTTGTTCTATAACCATAATAAATGGTTTTTGAAAATGAATATAGAGACAATTATTAATACAATTGCTAAGAAATTAGATTTTGTAAAATAATAATTTATTTATCTAAAAATTGTAGTGCTTGTAACTTATTAGAATTTAAGGTACTTAAATTTAATATAGATTATATGCACTATACGGATAGTTTTTCTATCAGAGTACCGAAAATACTTTTTATGAAGTATTAAAATTTAAAAGGAGGGAAGAATAGTGCCAAGAAAAGGATATATAGCAAAAAGAGATGTTTTACCAGATCCAATATATAATAGTAAAGTTGTTACTAAATTAATTAATAATATTATGTTAGATGGTAAAAAGTCAGTTGCTCAAAAAATTGTATATGGTGCATTTGACATCATAAAAGATAAAGAAGGAAAAAATCCTTTAGAAGTTTTTGAAGCAGCTTTAGAAAATATTATGCCAGTACTTGAAGTTAAAGCTAGAAGAGTTGGTGGAGCTACATACCAAGTTCCATTAGAGATTAGACCTGAAAGAAGACAAACTTTAGGATTGAGATGGTTAGTTTCTTATGCTAGAAATAGACATGAGAAAACTATGGCTGAAAAACTTGCTGGTGAAATTATGGATGCTGTTGCTGGTAATGGTGGAGCATTTAAGAAGAAAGAAGATACTCATAGAATGGCAGAGGCTAACAAAGCGTTTGCTCATTACAAATGGTAAAATTTGAAATTGATAATGGCAATCTGCGAATTTTACTCTATCTTTTTAAACTTCGACGTACCATTGTATGACTTCAGCTTAAAAAGATATCATAAAATCCACATCTTACCATTCTGAATTTCAAATTTAGTATTGCAATAAAAATAAAAATTTTAAACAGTAGTGATAAAATTCAATAAATTAGAATTTTAGCAAGGAAAACGAATAAAAATTTTTGAAATAATACTCATGTATATTGAAAAAATTTTTATGAAGTTTGACATAGCTAAAAACTAATTTAATGGATTTTGATTAAGGAAGGGGGAAAATAAAAGAATGGCAGGAAGAGAATACCCATTAGAAAGAACAAGAAATATAGGAATAATGGCTCATATTGATGCTGGTAAAACAACAACAACAGAGAGAATA
Source organism: uncultured Clostridium sp. (assembly GCA_947646915.1). Taxonomy (GTDB): domain Bacteria; phylum Bacillota; class Clostridia; order TANB77; family CAG-508; genus CAG-269. Next base: position 2,394 of record CANSII010000039.1, read on the forward strand.
TTATTCTATACAGGAAAAGTACACAAAATAGGTGAAACACATGAAGGTGCTGCAACTATGGACTGGATGGCTCAAGAACAAGAAAGAGGTATTACAATCACATCTGCATGTACAACATGTTTTTGGAATAATAATAGAATTAATATTATAGATACACCAGGACACGTTGACTTTACAGTAGAAGTACAAAGATCTTTAAAAGTTCTTGATGGAGCTGTAACAGTTTTAGCAGCAAAGGGAGGAGTTCAACCTCAAACAGAAACAGTTTGGAGACAAGCTGATAAATATAGTGTACCAAGAATGGTATATGTAAATAAAATGGATATTACAGGTGCAAACTTTATGCTTTGTGTTGAACAATTAAAAAATAGATTAAAAGCAAATGCTGTACCAATCCAATTACCAATAGGTGCTGAAGATCAATTTAAAGGTATAGTTGATTTAATTAAAATGAGAGCATTTATTCATAAAGATGATTTAGGTCAAGATATTGAAGAAACAGATATACCAGAAGATATGAAGGCACAAGCAGAAGAATTTAGATCTGCTATGGTAGAATCAGTAGCAGAACAAGATGAAGAATTAATGATGAAATATTTAGAAGGTGAAGAACTAACAGAAGAAGAAATCAAAAAAGGTTTAAGAGCTGGTACAATAGCTAATAAAATAGTTCCAGTTACATGTGGTTCTTCATATAAAAATAAAGGTGTTCAAGAATTGTTAGATGCAATAGTTGATTACATGCCATCACCATTAGATATAGCTCATATTAAAGGTGAAACAATGAATGGAGAAGAAACAGAAGCAAAAACATCTGATTCTGAACCATTTGCAGCTTTAGCATTTAAAATTGCTACAGACCCATTTGTTGGAAAATTATGTTTCTTTAGAGTTTATTCTGGAACACTTGAATCAGGTTCAACAGTATTAAACTCAAGTAAAGATAAAAAAGAAAGAGTTGGAAGAATTCTACAAATGCACTCAAATCATAGAGAAGATATTGATAAAGTATATGCTGGAGATATTGCTGCAGCAGTAGGTTTAAAAGATGTTACAACAGGAAATACTTTATGTGATCCTGAACATCCAATAATCCTTGAATCAATGGAATTCCCTGAACCAGTTATTGATATAGCTATTGAGCCAAAAGATAAAGCAGCTCAAGAAAAAATGGGAATTGCTTTAGCAAAATTAGCTGAAGAAGATCCAACATTTAAAGCTTATACAAACCAAGAAACTGGTCAAACAATTATAGCTGGTATGGGTGAATTACACTTAGATATAATTGTTGATAGATTAAAAAGAGAATTTAAAGTAGAATGTAATGTAGGTAAACCACAAGTTGCTTACAAAGAAACAATTAGAAATAAAGTTAAAGTTCAAGGTAAATTTATTCGTCAATCTGGTGGTAAAGGACAATATGGTGATGTTTGGTTTGAAATGGAACCATTAGAACCAGGTAAAGGAATAGAATTCGAAAGCAAAATTGTTGGAGGTGCTGTTCCAAAAGAATATATTAAACCAATTGAACAAGGTATGAGAGAAGCTGCTGAAAGTGGTATATTAGCTGGTTACCCAGTTATAGACTTTAAAGTAGCATTAGTTGATGGTTCATACCACGAAGTTGACTCTTCAGAAATGGCATTCAAAATAGCTGCTTCTATGGCATTTAAAGAAGGATGTAAACAAGCTAAATCTGTTATATTAGAGCCAATTATGAAAGTTGAAATAACAGTTCCAGAAGAATATATGGGAGATGTTATTGGTGATGTAAACTCTAGAAGAGGTAGAATGGAAGGTATGGATGCTAATGATGGTATGCAAGAAATACACTCATTTATTCCATTATCAGAAATGTTCGGTTATGCAACTGATTTACGTTCTAAAACTCAGGGTAGAGGTTCATACTCTATGGAACCTTCTCATTATGAAGAAGTTCCAAAATCAGTACTTGAAGCAATTGTGTCTTCAAGAAAAAAAGCAGAATAAATTTGCTTTAAAAGCAATAATCTATGAATTTTTATTTTTAATGCAAAACTCGACGTACCAACGTACGACTTCGTCTTGCATTAAATGCTAAAAATCCATATCTCATCACTTTTAAAACAAATTAAATTGACCTAGCATCACTATCTTGCGAATTTTGTTATTTATTTTAGAACTCGACATACACACATACGACTTCGGCCTAAAATAAATATCCAAAATCCACAATATAGCAATTTTATGCCAATTTATAAATAGCATAAAATTAAAATACAAAAAGGCTTGCATTTTTCTCAAATATGTTATAAAATGCAAATACAAAAAAATTTACGTTATTAAGTTTAAAAAATAAATAAAGTAGCAATGTAAGAGTAAAATGATTAAGGAATACAAAATGCTATCGCATTTTGCATAAGTTATCCGTAACTCGCTTTGCTCGAACGGCTAACTTAATTAAGGAGGATTTAAAAATGGCAAAAGCAAAATTTGAAAGAACAAAACCACACGTTAACATTGGTACAATCGGACACGTTGACCATGGTAAAACAACAACAACAGCAGCTATTACAAAATATTTATCATTATTAGGAAAAGCTAAATTTGAAGCTTACGATCAAATCGATGGAGCTCCCGAAGAAAAAGCAAGAGGAATCACAATTAACACAGCTCACGTAGAATATGAAACAGATAACAGACACTATGCACACGTTGACTGTCCAGGACACGCTGACTATGTAAAAAATATGATTACAGGTGCAGCTCAAATGGATGGTGCAGTATTAGTAGTTTCTGCAGCAGATGGACCAATGCCTCAAACAAGAGAGCATATATTACTTGCAAGACAAGTTGGTGTTAAATACATCGTTGTTTACTTAAATAAATGTGATATGGTTGATGACCCAGAATTATTAGAATTAGTTGAAATGGAAGTTAGAGATTTATTATCAGAATATGGTTTCCCAGGAGATGATATTCCAATTATAAAAGGATCTTCATTACAAGTTCTAGAAAGTTCATCAACAAATCCAGATGAAGATGTTTATAAACCAATGAAAGAATTAATGGATGCAGTTGATAGCTATATCCCAACACCAGAAAGACCAGTAGATCAACCATTCTTAATGCCAGTTGAAGACGTATTCACAATTACAGGACGTGGAACTGTTGCAACAGGTAGAGTAGAAAGAGGACAAGTTAAATTACAAGACGAAGTTGAAATAATCGGTTTAACAGCTGAAAGAAGAAAAACAGTTGTTACAGGTGTTGAAATGTTCAGAAAATTATTAGATCAAGCAGAAGCTGGAGATAATATAGGAGCATTATTAAGAGGAGTTGACAGAAAAGAAATCGAAAGAGGTCAAGTTCTTGCAAAACCAGGAACAATCAATCCACATACAAAATTCACTTCTGAAGTTTATGTATTAACTAAAGAAGAAGGTGGAAGACATACACCATTCTTTAATGGATATAGACCACAATTCTACTTCAGAACAACAGATGTTACAGGTGTTATCGAATTAGCTGCTGGAACAGAAATGGTTATGCCAGGAGATAATGTTTCAATGACTATCGAATTAATTACACCAATAGCTATTGAAAAAGGACTAAGATTTGCTATCCGTGAAGGTGGTAGAACAGTTGGTTCAGGTGTTGTTGCTGATATAATTCAATAATATATTACAAATAGGGAAAAGTATTCAACTTTTCTCTATTTTAATTACTATATAATGACTAAAATGTTATTATTTACTGAAAATGCTGATATATAAATATTTATATATCAGCATTTTCAATAGTATTAATTTATAAAACCATTATCCAGTAACTATTTTATATTTTTATTTCAAAAATCTATTGCATTTTTGTAAAAACAATAATAAAATAACTATATTATAAATACAATATATAAAAACAAAAACAATTTGGAGGAAAACATGAAAATAATATTAGACGCAATGGGAGGAGACAATAGCCCTGACGCAAATATAAAAGGAGCAGTAAATGCAATAAATAAAGTAAAAGCAGAAGTAGTATTAGTAGGAAAAGAAGACATAATAAGAGCAAAAATAAAAGAATTTTATGGTAAAGAAATAGAAGAAATATCAGACAGATTAAAAATTCATAATTGTACTGAAATAATAGAAATGGAAGATCAACCAACTATGGCAATAAAACATAAAAAAGATTCATCAATGGTAGTAGGATTTAATATGTTAAAACAAGAAGAAGGAGACGTATTTATATCTGCAGGAAATTCTGGAGCATTACTTGCAGGAGCAACATTATTAGTTGGAAGAATAAAAGGAATAGATAGACCAGCATTAGCAGGAATTTTGCCATCATATAAAAGTCAATTATTATTAATGGATTGTGGTTCAAACACTAATTGTAAACCAATAAACTTATTGCAATTTGCACAAATGTCAACAATCTATTTAAAAAATACATTTGGAATTGAAAAGCCAGCTATAGGACTATTAAACATAGGAACAGAAGAAACCAAAGGCAACGAATTAGTAAAAGAAAGCTATAAATTATTAAGAGAAAAATCAGAAGAATTAGGAATAAATTTTGTGGGAAATGTTGAAGGAAGAGATGCTTTTTCAGGAGAAATAGATGCAATAGTTTCAGATGGATTTACAGGAAATGTATTTTTAAAAACAACAGAAGGATTAGGAAAATTTGTAAAAAGATCATTAAAAGAAAGTATGATGAAAAATATATTATCTAAAATAGCATCCATACCTGCATTACCAGCAATTAATAGATTCGCTAAAACAATGGATTATAAAGCTTATGGGGGAGCATTATTTTTGGGAGTAAAAAAACCAGTTGTAAAGGCTCATGGAAGTAGTGATGAAATACTATTTGAATATACAATAATACAAGCAGAAAAATTTGTAGAAAATAAAGCTGTAGATAAAATGATAGAGGCATTTACTGAATAAGTGTTACAATTCATATTCTTAAAAAAATATATAAAAGTTTAAAATATTATATTTTAAATTTTTTTAATTCGTATATATAAAATGTGAATTGTAATACTGAATGAGTAGTATAAAATAAAAAAAATAAAAAATATACTTGACAAATATAATAACATATAATATAAAAGTAATATAAAATATGAAATTTTTAATAACTTGGTAAACTTGAGAGGAGGTGAACTCGGAATATGAGTTCAGAAGAAATTTTAGAAAAAGTAAAAGGAATAATAGTTGAACAATTAGGAGTAGCTGATACAGCTGTAACAATGGAAGCATCTTTCATAGATGATTTAGGCGCAGATTCATTAGATATAGTTGAATTAGTAATGGCTATTGAAGAAGAATTTGATATAGAAATTCCTGATAGTGATGCTGAAAAAGTTGTTTCAGTTGGAGATGTAGTAGATTATATAAAAGACAATGTTCAATAAAAAATTTGAAAATATTCAGTAAAAAAATCCACACGAAGTGGATTTTTTTAATCATTTAATAATGGGAAACACTATGAAACTAAATATATAAGTCATATTAATATGAATTTAATTAATTTTATTTTCAAAAAAAGTTCTATTAACTTTTGTATAATATACATATTTATAAAGTCTAAATTTATTAATCTAAAACATGTTCAATAATAATATTATAATTTTTAAATATATCTAAGAAGTAAGAAAAAGTATTTTTTTTATGAATTGTATTAGAATTATAAAAATTACAATTTAAAATTGTATTTTGAGAATTATAAAGAGAAATAGTTCCAATAACTGTATCTTCGTATAAAGGAGCGTCAAAGTCAGATTTATAATCAATAGATGTTTTTAATGATTCAATTAAATCTTTTCTAATAGGTATAACAGGATAATTTATATTATCAAGTTTAAAAGTTAAATTTTGTTCAAAACCTTTATTTATAATTATATTATTAGAATTTTGATTTATCCAAGTATTAAAGCTTTCCTTTATAATATCTTCTATATTAATAAGTTTAAAATTATCAAATGCGTAATTAATTAATTTAACACTGTCAGAAGTTCTGAATTGTTTAGTATCTGCCCCTAAAACTACACAAATAATATCCATATCATTTCTTTTACATGCAGTTACCAAACAACGATTAGCACCATTTGTAAAACCTGTTTTCACGCCATAAATGCCATCAAAATTACCAAGTAATTCGTTTGTATTATTTAAACTTTTAGGGTAACCATTTATAGTTACAGTATAATTTTTTGTTCCAACAATGTTTGCAAAAGTTTTATTATTTAAAGCATAGTTTGTTAATAAAGCAAGTTCATAAGCAGTTGTAAAATGTTCATTAGAATCTAAACCATGGGGTGTAACAAAGTGAGTATTAGATAATCCTAAACTTTCTGACTTTTTATTCATTAATTCTGCAAAACCTTCAACACTTCCACCTGCATGTTCAGCCAAAGCTACTGCTGCATCATTACCAGAGCAAAGCATTAATCCATATAGTAAGTCTCTGACAGTTATTTTATCACCTGTTTTTAATCCTAGTCTAGAACCACCAGTTCCAGCGGATTTTTTAGATACTTCTACTATTTCATCCAAATTGCAATTTTCAATAATTATTGTTGCTGTCATTATTTTGGTCGTTGACGCCATTTTTCTCTGTGAATTTTCATTTTTTCCATAAATTATAGTATTTGAGTTTCTATCAATAACAACACACGCTCGAGAGTTAATATCAGGTATTTTATTTTTGTTATTTTCTGAATTAGTAGAAGTTGTTATAGTCTCATTTACAGCTATTGTTTCATCATCAATGTCATCACAAAATGAGACTGTATTTAATTGAATAATAAAAATAAATATAATTAATAATTTTGTTAGTTTTTTCATAATTCACCTCTTATATATAATATAAAAAAACGTGATTTTTATGATAATTAATATAAACAAAATAAATTTTTTGCATATGAACCAAATAAGGTTGCTTTTTTACTTCAAAATTTTTTAATATATCTAGTAGTATTGTTTTTAATTCTTCTATTGTATAAATCTTTTAAGACATATTATACTTCCTATTAATATTATATAGTTAGTATCACATAAACAAAAAATTTTTCTATAAATGTAAATAAAAACTTTATATTAATGGTTACACGTTAATGTTAGTATCAGCTGTGAATTGTAATAAAAGTCTCAATTGCGTAACAAAAAATGTAATTAATATAAAATAATTTACATAAAACCTTGATTTTGAAGCAAAAATGTAATATAATTGTAAAGGAGAAGAAATATAAAACTGGAATTGGTGAAAATGTATTTCCGTAGGACAAAAGAAAACATAAAAAATAAGTAAAAATAGCTGGAAAAAAAAGCTATTGACTTCAAAAGATATATAAAATAAAATATAATTAGAGATATAAAAAAGAAGGAGAAGATTTTAATGAAAGAGAGAAAAGTAACGTTAGTAATTTTGAGTATAATTTTTACAATTGTAGCAATGATTATACCAAGTAAAGTAAAGGCTGTAACAAATCTTACTACACCAATATACTTTGGAGTAAATGAATATAGAAGTGACACAACTCCAAATAATATGGCTTATGGTATAATGGATCCATATGCAAATGGAACAAACGCAACAAATGGAGCTATAATATGGCAAATAAAAAAATATAATAGTAATAATAAAAATGATAGTGATCCAGGAACTGTAGGTAACTTTTATTGTGTGAAAGCAGGAATAGGATTTCAAAATACTGGAGATATAGCTACATATAATAGATCATATAATTTAAGAACTGATAGAGAAGAGATACAAAATATAATTATGAAAATAAATAATGATGATACTGAATATAAAATAGCTAAAGGAGAATGGGAAATAGATGTATTATTAGACGAATATGAAGATCCTGAAAATCCCAAATATAAAGACATTAAAGATAAAATAGCTAAAGGAGAATATAAAATAGTAAGAGAAGAACAAACTTCTGAAGAAGGAAAAACAATAGTATTAGAATATAATTATTATAATAATCTATTAGCATTAACTGATTTATTGTACTTAAAAGGAATAACAACAGATGAAGAAAAAACTGAATTATTAGAAAATGCAGGAATAGATGTAGAGTATTATAAAAAAAATAAGTTAGAAGATTATCTTTTAACAGATAGTGATATAGAGGCAGTTCAACAATCTGCTATTTGGTATTATACTAATCATGAAAATCCATTATATGATAATGTAAATAAACAAAATGTAAATAAAACATCATGGCTATTTTATAATACATCAGAAAGATCACAAACAACTGAGAATTATACAAGTTTATCTGATTATGATTTAAGAGTTGATGAAAATGAAGATAAGGTTGGAGCAGGATTAGCTAGACAAAGTCAAGCAGTTTTATTATATAATTACTTAATAAATACAGCTAATGAAAATGCGTCAGCTTATGAAAATGGAACAGCTGAATCAAGAACAACAGTTACATTATATACAACACAAAATCCATCAGATGCAAATAGTACACAACCAATAATAGAAATAGAAAGAACACCAGATGTAAAAGTATTTGACCTAGCATTAAGAAAATATATAACAAAAGTTGGAGATGAAACGCTAACAGGAAATAATTCAAGAATACCAAACATAGATTTAAGTACATTAACAGAAGGAACAACAGCAACATATAAACATAAAAAAGATCCTGTAATAGTAAAAACAGGAGATGTAGTTACATATAATTTAACAATATATAATGAAGGCGATAAAGCAGGAAGAGCAACAAAAATAGTAGATCAATTACCAACAGGATTGAAATTTAGTAAAATAAATACAGAAGGATTTGAAACAAACTATAATGAAACAACAAATACATTAACAATAACAAGAAGCAAAAATAATACAAAAAATCTTGAAGCATATACAGAAAATAATTTACAATCAGAAACAATAGAAATAGAATGTATAGTAACAGAAAAAGCAAGTACAAGCACTGAAAAAATATTAACAAATGTTGCATGGATAGCAGAAGAATATGATGCAGTAAAAAAAGAAACAATAACAAATGAAGCTGGAAAAGATAGAGATTCTGAACCATCTACAGTACCAAATGTTAATAAAGACAATATGGCAAATTACACAGGAAATGACAATAAAGCAAATTTAGCAGATCCAAATGAGTATTATAAAGGACAACAAGATGATGATGACTTTGAAAAATTAAAATTAGAAAAAGAAATTGAAGGTAAATATAATTTAGTATTAGTAAAACAAGATGCAGAAGGAAAACAATTAAATAGTCAAGCTACATTTGAAGTAAATGGAGAAACAAAAACAGTAACAGGACAATTACAAATAGCAACTGATGTAAAAATAACATCAGACAATGTAGAAAGACAAGATACATATACAATAAAAGAAACAGTTGCACCAGATAAATATTGCAAATTTGATGGAATAATAACAGTAACAGTAACAAAGACAAAGGAAAACAATGAATACAAAGTAAAACAAGTAACATACAAAGTTACTGATGAAAATGGGAAAGATATAACTTCTGAAAAAGAAGGAGATGTGAAAGTATACTTAAATAGTGAAGGAAACATATATGTTGAAGTTAAAAACTATCAATTTGACTTAAAATTAGTAAAAAGAATAGTAGAAGTAAATGGAAATAAAGTTCCAGAAAGAATAATAGGAGTAGATATAACAAAGTTAGCAAATGGAACAGCAACAACAGCAGATTATAAATTAGATAAAGAACCAGTAGCAGTAAAACAAGGAGATATAGTAAAATATACATTAAGAGTATACAATGAAGGTGACATAGATGGATATGCATCAGAAATTTCAGAAGATATACCAGAAGGATTAGAATTCTTATGGTCTGAAAAAACAGGAAGCGAATTAGACTCAGACACAACATTAACACAAGCTGAAAAAGACGCTATAAAATATAACCAAGGAATATGGGACATAAAAACAGTAAATACACAAACAAGTAAAGTTGAAATGATAACAACAGACTATTTAGCAAAAGGAAAAGGTGCAGAAATAGCAACAGATGAAGCAAACTTAATAAAAGCATTTGATTCATCAAAAAAATATACAAATACAATAGATAACAAAAACCCAGATTACAAAGAAATATCAGTAATGATGAAAGTAGTTGCAGAAAATCAAACAGGAGTAATAATAAGAAATGAAGCAGCAATAACTGAAGATACAGACAGTAAAGGAAATACTGTAAATGATAGAGACTCAAATACAGATAACTGGGTAAAATATGAAGATGATGAAGATTATGATAATGTAATATTAAAAGTATTTGATATAGCATTAAGAAAATTTGTAATATCAGTAGGAAATAAAGAAGAAACAAGTTTAAATAATATTTCTATAGATAGAAAATTATTAAATGAAGATGGAAAATATGCAAGAGAACCACAAGTAGACACATCAAAATTAAACACATTAGATGAAAATGGAAAGCTAATAACAACAGCAACATATAACCATACAAAAGAACCAGTAGAAGTTAAAATTGGAGATTATGTTGTATATATGTTAAGAGCATATAATGAAGGTGAACTTGATGGATATGCTGCACAAATAACAGACTATTTACCACCATATTTAGAATATGTTGATGGAGAATTCAACAAAACATATGGATGGACAGTATCAAAAGATGGAAGAATAGCAACAACATCATATTTAGATAAACACATTATAGAAAAAGCAACAACAAATAATAATAATCAAATAGTATTATCATATAAAGAAGTACCAATACTATGCAAAGTAAAAGGAGAAGCAAAGACATCAGAAGAAATAACAAATATAGCTGAAATATCTATTTATAAAGATGAAAATAAAAACAGTGTTGTAGATAGAGATTCAGAACAAAATAATATAAAATTACCAAAAGATGAAGAATTACCATCATATAAAAGTGATGAAACAGGAAGCTATATACCAGGACAACAAGATGATGATGACTTTGAAAAACTTATAATAAGACCATTTGATTTAGCATTAAGAAAATTTATAACAGGTGTAAATGATGAAGAAGTAACATCAAGAATACCACAAATAGAATACGATAAAGAAAACAATCAAATAACATATAAACATACAAAAGAACCTGTAGAAGTATTAAATAGTGATATAGTAACATATACAATAAGAGTATATAATGAAGGAGAAGTAGACGGATATGCATCAGAAATAACAGACGATATTCCTGAAGGATTAGAATACTTACCTGAAAATGAATTAAACAAAGAATATAGATGGGTAATGTATGATAAAGAAGGAAAAGAAACAACAGAAATATCTGAAGCAGTAAAAATAAAAACAGATTATTTATCATTTGAACAAGGAGCAGAAAGAGCAAAAGAAGATTTAGAAAATGAAAATCCAGCATTATTAAAAGCATTTGATAAAAATGAAGAAATATCAGAAACAAATCCTGATTATGCAGATGTAAAAGTAGCCTTTAAAGTAATAGAACCAGCAACATCAGACAGAATAATAATAAACTCAGCACAAATATCAGAAGATAGAGACGGAAAAAATGAACCAATAGATGATATAGATTCAATACCAGATGTATGGAATGAAGGAGAAGACGACCAAGACAAAGAATATATCAAACTAAGATATTTTGACTTAGCATTAAGAAAATGGGTAACACAAGCAATAGTTATAGAAAATGGAAAAGAAACAATAACACAAACAGGACATAAACCAGAAGATGATCCAGAAGATGTAGTAAAAGTAGAAATACACAGAAAAAAGGTAAACGATGTAATAGTAAAATTCAAATATTCAATTAGAGTAACAAACGAAGGAAACATAGCAGGATATGCAAAAGAAATAACAGACTATGTACCACAAGGACTAAAATTTGTAGCAGAAGATAACCAAGGATGGACAGATGAAGGAAACAATGTAATATCAACAAGACTATTAGAAAATACATTATTACAACCAGGAGAACACGCAGATGTAGAAGTGACACTAACATGGATAAATAATTCAGACAATATGGGATTAAAAGTTAATGTTGCAGAAATATCAGAAGATTATAATGATAAAAATGCACCAGATATAGATTCTACTCCAGATAATAGAAAAGAAGGAGAAGATGATATTGACGACGCACCAGTAATGTTAGCAATAAAAACAGGACAAGTAAGAATATACTTTACATTAGGATTTACAGTATTAATAACTCTTGCAGGTGGAATTGCTTTAATTAAAAAATATGTATTATAAGATATAAAAAGAAAGATTTTCTAAGTAAAATTAATACTTAGAAGATCTTTTTTCTAAATAATATAGTTTTGTAAAAATATTAAACTTTAATTGTTTTTTATTGACATGGATAATAGCATATTATATAATAACACTACAGTTTGCAAAAACTGAATTAAGTTAGAACGGAGGTGAAAATATGACACAAGAAGAAAGAGATAATTTATTATTGGTATTAGTGCAAGGGCAAGAAAAATTAGTCAAAGGTCAAGAAAGGTTAACCAAAGGGCAAGAAGAGTTAATCAAAGGTCAAGAAGAGTTAACCAAAGGTCAAGAAAAGTTAACCAAAGGTCAAGAAGAGTTAACCAAAGGTCAAGAAGAGTTAACCAAAGGTCAAGAAGAGTTAACCAAAGGTCAAGAAGTATTAACTAAAGTTCAAGAAAACTTATTGATTAGAGTAGAAAACTTGGAAAAAGAAGTAAAAGAAACTAATTGCGAATTAAGAAAGTTAAGTCAGACTGTAGCTGTAATTGAACAAGAACATGGAAATAAATTACAATTGCTGTTAGATGTAGTAACATCACATGAGGATAGATTTCATTCAATGGATAAAAGATTAGATTCAATTGAAAATAGATTAGATAAACAAGATGATAAAATCTATTATTTAAATTCGAAAGTTCATGCATTTTAAATTCCAAAAATAAGAGAAGCCATATTGAATTTTGGATTCAATATGGCTAATATATTAAATTATCGAAAAATAATTTCAATTATAATAAATGATTTTATTAATTAAAAATATTAGAATTGCTTATATATAAATATTTATTTGTATTCCAGTTACTAAAGAATTATATAAAAATCTTTAGTTGCATATAAATACTTGCATAAATATCTTTATATGAGCAATTTTGTTATAGTATAGGAAACACTATAAAAATTATTGTATAATTCAGGTATTAGCTGAAAAAAATTTGAAGCTAATAACAACTCACTGTCAAACTTACTTCGAGATATATATCTTTTATCTATAATTAGATTTATAGTTATAAAAAACCTAAAGTTAAATTAAAAATTATAGGTTTACAATAGATATGTCACACCAAAATAAAAAATAAAAATAGGAAATA
>CANSII010000040.1 GCA_947646915.1 uncultured Clostridium sp.
GTATTTCCTATTTTTATTTTTTATTTTGGTGTGACATATCTATTGTAAACCTATAGTGCGATAGCACATTAATTTTAACCTTGACTTAATTTTATAAAGCACATTAGAATTGTGTATTAGGATTTAATCTTTATTATAATATGGATTTAATGATTTATAATATGGAATACCTGCTTTTGGAAATTCATACATTTCTCCTTTTTCAACAGTATTAATAACTCTTGATGCTGGCTCTAAATAATTATCAATGTTATCGGCAAAACTAATTATGAGTACTTCTATCATTTTACTTTCTACAAAAATCCCTTCTTCTCTAAACTCTTTCATATGATTTCCTATCATATGAAGAACTTGATTTTTAAAGGATTCATCAATTTCATATTTACTTAAATAATTATCTACAATATGTACTCCTTCATATGAATGCCCTAATAGTTCTGCACCATTACCTTTTCTAGCAATATATGTTTCATCTTCCATAAAATCATTATATTCATTAGTTTTTCCTATATCATGTAGTAATGCTCCAAATATTACTAAATCTATATCTATATTTAAATTTTTGTACATACTTGCAATATTATAAGAATTTCTAGTCACACAATAAATATGGTAAAGTAGACCTCCTTTAAAATAATGATGTCTACCTGGTGTAGCAGGTTTATTTATTAGTTGTTCTTTATAATCACTATATATTTCTTGACAACATTCTTTTAATATTGGATTTTTTATCTTATTACAATATTCAATACAATTATTGTAGCATTCTTCTATTTCTTTATCAGTCATTTATTTTATCTCTCCTATCTATATATTCTTGTAGTATATATCTTTGGTATTCATGAAAAAGTTTATCTTTATAATCACTTGGATTTACCCATAAAACCTTGTGATCTTTCTCTATAGGTTCAGTTATTTTTTTATCAAAATTTGCTATATAAAATGTTGCTGTTACGTCTAATGGTCCTCTTTTTACTCCATCTGCCCATGCAGTAACCTTATCAAAATATTTAATATTTTTTAAACTGTGACCAGCTTCTTCTATTACTTCTCTCTTCAAGGCTTCAATTTCAGTTTCTATATTTTCAATTCCTCCACCTAAAAAGAAATAAGTTTTTCCTTCTGTAGCTATTGCTATTTTTCTATCTTCTTCTCGTTCTATTATTACATATGAAGCAGGTCTTTTAGTATATATTACACCTTCTACCTTTTTTCCTATTCTTATCATATTTTTCTCCTATTCTAACTGTTATTTATCTTTCAATAAAGCTTAGTTTTTTTATTGTCTCTTTTCCTATAATCTCATTTGCTAATTCTATCAGTTCATTCCATCTTAATATTTGTCCTCTATGGTGGACATCTATTCCATATAATACTTTTATATTATATTTTGTAGCAACTTTCCAGAACTCTTTATTAGGATATGGAACTTTGTATAATTTCTTTTTTTGCTCTTCTAGTGAATCATTATTTAATTTTCTATTTTCATAATATGTTCCATTAAATATTTGGGCTAAATTTATTTCTAGTGGTACATTATATTTTTCAGCTGTTTCACAAATTATATTTGCTACTTTATTTTCTATCTTTCCAAAATCATTTCTATTAATCATATAAGTATCTGGATGAGCAATTATATCTGGTATATTCATTTCCATTGATTTTTTTATATATTCTGCATATCTCATTAATTCTTAATCTGTAAAATGGTTGTTTCCAAAAAAAATCTTTAATTTTTTATCATTATCATATATAAAATGCTGACCCAAAATAATTTTGTCTGTTTCTTCTTTTAACTCTTTAAGATTGTTTTCTTCTCCTGGCAAATACTCAACCTCAAATCCGCTTTCAATTTGTATTTTATCTTTATATTTTTCCTTTAAAACATTTATACTATTTAAATATTCATCTTTTTGACTGTATTTCATTCTCATGTCTTTTCTTTTATCTATCTCATTTTTCTCTGGGCAATGGTCTGTAAATGCTATTTTTTCAAATCCCATCTTTATATATTCTTTTATATAATCTTCATCTTTCATATCTAAATCTGCATGTCCACATCTATACGTATGTGAATGATAATTAAATTTTTGCATATTATGTATCCCTCCAATTCTTCTATTTTTATGCTAACTATACCATAAAAAGTCAAAAAAATAAAGTATATAACAAATTAAATTATTACACACTTTACCTTTTAAGTTTTACCTCTAAACATTCTTATTTTTTTCGTTTACAAACCGTTGACATTTTTAACACAAAATTATACTACTCCGCACACCATATCAACCTCTATCGTTACCTTAATTTTATGATTTTCTGTTCTTTTAACCTTATTTTTACCATTTCTATCAAAGCTAATAAAATTCTCAAAAGCAGTAAACTCAACTATTTTGTCTAATTCTTTAGATATAGCACCGAGCAACATTCCACGTGTGTCACAGGACAGCTTTAAACATATCAACGCACCACACTTTTCTATTTAAAACTGGTGCGAATAGATATGTCATTCGCATACCATATTGCCCTATGGTGCTATGTTTATATTTGAATCTATATCTGAATATATTTTTACCTTGATACTATCTTTTATTTCTTTGCTTCGATTATTATTTTCATCAATATTGAAAACAAAATATTGAACTTTGCAATCAAACTCTGCAATTAATATTTTTATATCATTTAGTTGTTCGTCATCTTGGACTTTATCAGAATTTAATACAAAATTTAAAACAAATGGATTTTTCTGTTCTCCATCAAGTTCTCCTACAATAACCTTTTTTATCATACATCTATATGCATCTTCATCAAAATAGTCAATTATATTTTGTTTTAATTTTAAATTATTTTTCATGTTAGAAACTCTGTCTTTTATTCTTTCTTCTACCTTTGATACTCCAATACTTTTTGCCATTTTTTTATTAATGTCAGTCAATTTCTTTTCTAATTCTGTTTTTTTATTGATATATTCATCTTCTGTTATTGCTTCATTAAGACTCATATCTAACAACTTTTTTATTTGACTTTGTAAATTTTTTTCCTTTTCTTTTAAGTTTTGCAGTGTTTCCAATGTATTGTTTTTCTTAATCGCTTTTTCAACCTTTTTAAAAAATTCATTAACTATTTCTTGATTATTTGCTAACAACATTCTGTGAACTTCTATAAATGCTTGTTCTATAACATATTGTGGAATAACCTTACTATGGGAACATTCCTTCTTTCCTTTTTTTATTGCTGAAATACATTGCCAACCAATTTTATCTTTTCCCCATTTTTTCCTTGAAACAACTTTTCCACAAAAAGCACATTCCATTGTATTGCTAAAAGAATATTTTGTATTATAATAACCTTCTTTAATTCCTGGATTATTATTGGTTTCTTTTCTTTTTTTCATTATTTCTTGCACTTTATTCCATATTTCTTCTGTTATGATTGATTGATGATGTCCTTGCATATAATACTTGTCTTGCTCTCCCATATTAGTTTTTCTTTTATGCGAAATTGGATCTACTGTATAAGTTAATCCTTGTAAAACATCTCCTTTGTATTTTACATTTTTTAAAATTTTCCTAACACTAGATTCACTCCAAACGACATTTCCAAGTTTAGTTGTGCATCCTTTTTCAGTTAGTTCCTTTGCTATAGAAGATGCTCCGATAACCTTGAATGTATCTATCATATATATATTGAACAATTTTCTTTTCTTCTTCATTGATTGATAAACTTTTCGTGGTAGGATTATAATCATAACCTAGACAACCATTAAATCCAATTAATTCTCCTCTTTCCATTTTAGCTTTAAATCCTAATTTTACATGATTAGATATATTTTCACTTTCTTGTTGAGCAACTGAACTTAAAATTGTCAAAACAAATTCACTAGACATCTCCAATGTATTAATATTTTCTTCTACAAAATATACTGCTATATTTTTTTCTTTTAATAATCTAACATATTTTAAAGTATCAACTGTATTTCTAGCAAATCTTGATATTGATTTTGTAATAATCATATCAAATTTTCCTGCAAGAGCATCATTTATCATTCTCATAAAATCACTTCTTTTATAGTCTAATGTTCCACTTATAGCCTCATCAGCATACATATCTATATAAATCCACTCTGAATTTTCTTTAATTTTCGATTTAAAAAATGCTAATTGTGATTGATAACTATGTTTTTGGTCTTGATCATCTGTACTTACTCTTGCATAAGCTGTTACTCTTAATAACTTATTATTAAGAACACCTCCATTTCTTCTATCAACTCTTCCTTCAATTTTTTTAATAACTTGCACATTAGCAACCATATGTATTACCTCCATATAGTGCTTGCTACATCATATATTTTACAACTTTTTAATATTTTTATCAACGTTTGTACTAAATCTTATATATATTTTTTTATTTCATAATACTCTTGCTCTGAAATTAAGTTTTCTTTGTATAAATAGTTTAATAAATACGTTTCTGTACCTTTTTTTATCATTTCTTTCATCACATATACTGTCCTTTCTATAAATAGATTTTCAATTATAATCATTTTCTTTGTTTATATGATTGCATCAAGCTCTTTTATATCTTTTATAAAATAAAAATCTTTTGTTCTATTATTTCAATCCCAAAAGACCTTTATTTTTATCTATTTAATGTTTCTTAAATATTTCATTCGTTACTCATATTCTATTATCAGTTGTTCATATATTTTATCCAGTAATTACAAAATAGTTATTCTATTACTTCATCATCTTCTTGTTGTTCTTTATATTTTGTTCCACCCATTAGTTTTAAAACATTTTCAAAATGTTCTTCTGAATCATTTAAGCTAGTAATTTGTTTTTCTTGCATAAAATTTTGTTCTAATAGGTTAGCTACTTCCAATGGAGCTCTAAACAACTTTGATATATCTGTAACAATAATTTCATCTATTTTTCCTATTTTTATATCATTTATCATTTTTTGTAATGCTTTTCTATCCTTTGCCAATGCACTTTTCCCTATATCAATGTATTCTATTCTATTTCCAATATGGTTTTTCTTGCAATAATCATCTAACATTTTTCTTTGTTGATCTATACTATATCTCATTCCTGCATCATTGTCGCAACCAACTCTAATATATAAACCAACTATTCTATTTTCTACCTTATTGTTTATCTTTTCTTCTATATGATAGTCTAATTGTTCTATATTTCCTACTCTCATATATACAGCTGCTCGTGGTGTTTTATTGTTCTTTTCATAATTTGTATATTCTGGATATCGCATTTTTATTCCCTCCCAAAAATATGGTGCATAGGAACAACAAAATATTTCACTTGGTGCATAATGGCTTGATATTTGTTCATTTTCAATGTCTGCTTCACTATCATATATAATACTGTGATTCCATAAATTTAATGCCATTCTTGTTACTTTTAATGATGTCGATGTCTGCCATCCTTTTTGAATTGAATTTAGATTAACTTCTCCATTATTCAAATTAAATATTTCGTTAAAATGTTCTCTTGTTGTTTCGCACATACTTAAGGTATATATTAATGATTTATAATATACATCTGTTTTTCCTTGTTCTTTTGCCTGTTCCCATTTGTCAAAAAAGAATTTCTTATGTTCATTATCTATAAATTTCATAGTAGTTTATTTTTCCTCTCTACTTTTTAATTTTTCTGAATATTCAACCACGTCTTCTTTTTTATGCACTTTTTCTAATGGATCTAAAAACATTTCAAACGTTTTTAGATTTATATTATCTCTATTAGCTGAACTTAATAAATTGTGTAATCCTATTAGAGCAAATGCTTTTACTTCTTTATAATTGTATAAAACTCCCATTCTACATCTCCACTTTTATATATTTAGGTACATCATAACTTCTGCCTAATTCCTTTTTAAATTCATATCGCTTTCTTTTTTCATTGTAATCAAATGCACTTTTATTCCAATTTCTATATGCCATATTATTCATTCTTTTACCTTTTGAAAGTTCTTGACTTGCCTGTTCGTGCATCTTTTTCAAAATCAAACCATCTACATTATTCTTAAATTTCTTAATTTCTCTTTGCTTTTTTATTATCTTTATCGTATCTTCTTTATGTTTCAATTTATTCTGTTCTTTTCTATATGCTTTTTCTGTTTGGTATCTTTCATCTTTTTGCAAAACTTGTGTTACTGCACTTTTTGAAATATTTAATTGCTTTGCAATTTCTACTGGTTTTGCTTTATCTATAAAATACATTTGTATTATTGTTTCTTTATTGTTTTTCATTTGTACCTCTCTTTCCTACTTAACTTTTTGCTAACAGTTTAAGGAATTGGTAAACCTAATGAGCTT
Organism: uncultured Clostridium sp.; assembly: GCA_947646915.1. GTDB lineage: Bacteria > Bacillota > Clostridia > TANB77 > CAG-508 > CAG-269. The sequence continues at coordinate 6,335 of CANSII010000040.1, forward strand.
TTTCTTCTCATTTTGTTTTTGTGTTTTTCTAATTTTTGAATTTTTTTCTTAAATCCAATAACTCTTTTTCTAACTTGCCATTTTCTCTTTTTTTCTTTAAAATAGCATCTTAATTCGTTGTAAATCATTTTCTCACACTCCTTTCATCCATTAAGAACGGATTGAAAAATAACGAGTGGGACAAATTTATAAAATTTCTTTAAAATTTTTCAATTTTCTCTATTTTGTGTTAATGTTACATATATTTTTAAAATTATTTCTTGTCTTAAATCTTCATCTATTGGTCCGTTAGTATATAATCTACTGTACTTATTAATTAAGTTTTCATACTTCTCGATAATATGTAAAACTTCTTCATCTGTTAAATCATAACTGTTAAACATTCAACATCCCTCTTTTCTTACATTCATTTTTAATTTTTTCTATCGCTCTATGTCTTTTTTTATTTACTGCTGATCTTGTCATAAATAAAATTTTTCCTATTTGTTCATCACTCTTATTTTCTACATAGTACAGAGAAAGCACTAACTTTTCATTATAAGTCAGTGCTTTTGCAAATTTAGACAAACTTTTATCACTAAAAATATTTTCAAACTTATCAGCTTGAAATTCTTTGTCTAACTTATTTTCTAAATCTTTTTCCATTTTATCATTTGAATATAATAGTTCTTCTTTTAATTCTTTTTCTTCTAAGATATGCTTATTTTTTCTAAAATAATCTATTCTTGTATTCTTTATTATAACTTTTAAAATAGATTTCTCTTCTTTTGATAATTCTTCTTTTAAATAATCTTTCCTTTCCATTTCTGATTTCTCCAATCTTTTCAAATTGGACAAAATTCTAAAAATCAAAGAAAGTTATTAATATAAAATTACCATCTATTTATAAATACTATTTAATTCAAATCAAAACATTTCTTTTTCCTCCCATACAAAAAAGTCTATAAAATTATAGCAACATATTATTCACAAATTCTTTCGTTTTCTTTTCTATTGTTTTCTGCTGTGAATTAATATCTTTCTTTAATCTTATAGACTTTGTCCTAGAAAAATCATACAATGCTTTATGCTAGTTGTCATAAAATCAGCTTTAATCGGAAAAAATCAGCAAAAATCTCCTTATTTTGTCGAATTTTGTAATTGGTACACACCACACTTTTAGGTTGTTTTTTTGTATTGTAGTAACTTACAAATTATGGTAATATAATAACAAATTCATTATAGGAGGAATTATTATGGTTAAAGTAATAATTGCCAATAATAATGATATTTTATTTAACAGCTTATCTAATATAACCCTTCAATACAAAGGAAAAATTGAAATAGTAAATGTACCTACTGACAAATTAGAAAGTTTTATTTGTCAAATCGGATTACAAGAAAATCTAATAATATTGGATTCTGCTACTTCTGTTATTTTTTGTAATAATATACTGAAGTACATAATGAATCGAAAAGATAAGGCTAATGTCATTATTTTGGTAATCGATTCTAAAACAGTAACTAATATCATTAGTCAAGAAAAACAAACACATTTCTTTTTCTTTAAAAAGGAACATTCTAAATTTTCAGTATTAGATGCTATTGACTTAATTACTAATTCTGTCAAAAATGAAATCGAAATAGAAAAAAGTATTGATGATATTTTATGGAAATTAGGTTTTGCCTCATATTTTAAGGGAACGATTTATTTAAAAGATGCTATTTTATTTGCATATAATGATAATAAATTACTACAAGATATGAATACTCTTGTGAAAAAAGTTGCTGAAAAAAATAATATTGAAAATGAGAAAATTGTTCGATCTGCAATGGATAAATCTCTAAATAATATTTTAGATTTTATTGATAATAGTAAAATTTATAGTATTTTTGGAGATTATTATGATGGAAGAAAAGTTAGTGTAAAGTATTTAATTGACTTATGTATTCGTTATTTAAAAAAACAAAGATATTGCTGTTTAGATTATTAAAAATAGGAACTACTCTCCTTCAAGTAGCTCCCTTAAGTATAAAGGTACTGCTCTAATATTGTCCTTTATACATATTCATATATGTTTCTATATAAAATTATAGAAACATACCTAAAAAGATTTGTGTTTTGGGATATAAACCTTTTTAGGTATATCTCTATAATTAAACTTTCTGGGAGCTACATTTTAAAGTAGCTCCTTTGAAAATAAAAGGGGATGTTTGTGCTAATTGCTTGTTCTACAATTAGCACTATTTTTATAATGTATGGATCCAATTATCAATTTCATCTAATGAAGTAATCAATTTTCTTGTTCTATAATCTCCTGCATCATACAAAATATTTAATCCATCTTCTACTTTTGAATTAGGACATAATTTCTTAATTTCTATAAAAGTTCTTCCAATCCAACCTGCATTTGTTGCAAAAGGTTTTATTATTTTTCCTGATAAGTCATTTTGAGTTAAAAATGTTCTTATGGCTGGAACTGGTCTATACCACCACACAGGAGTACCCAATATTATTTCATCATACTTGCTTAAATCAATACCAATATCTTGAATTTCTGGTAAATGATTACTTGCTTCACTATTTTGTTCATCATCTACAACAGATTGATAATTTTCTGAATATGGGATAACTGTTTTAATTTCTAAAATATCACAATTCAATTTTTCCTTAATTCTATTTGCTATTTCTCTTGTGTGGTTTGTATATGAAAAGTAAACTACTAATTTATTCATTTTCATGTTTCTCCTTATAATCTAATTATTTTTGCCCATTAAGATCTGGTTTCATTTGAGCATAACTTGCAACTAATTCTGGTGTTCCTTCATAATATCTTTTGTTTTTATTGATAGCTGCTATTTGTTTCATTTCATCTTCTGTTAGCTCAAAATCAAAAATATCAATATTATCTTTTATATGTTCTTCTAGTCTTGCACCAGGTATAACAATATTATTTTCTTGAATATGCCATCTTAATATAATTTGAACATTACTTTTTCCATATTTTTCTGCTAGTTTAGTAAATATTGGTTCATTTATTAAGTTACTATCTCCATGTCCTAATGGATACCATACTTGTATTTTTATATCATTTTGTGCTAGAAATTTCTTCATTTCTGTTTGTGGGTAATAAGGGTGTGCTTCTGTTTGTAAAATTGTTGGTTTGATTTCTTGAGTTTCTAATATTTCTTGTATTTGTGTTTCATTAAAATTAGATAGTCCTATTGCCTTTACTTTTCCATCCTTAATTGCCTTTTCCATTAATTTATAAGCATACATATAATTCCCTGCTGGTTGATGTAGTAATAATAAATCAATATAGTCTGTACCTAATCTTTCTAGTGTTTTATCTATTTGGTCATCTTCTTCGTAAAAGGCAGGCCATAGCTTTGTTTCTACAAAGATTTCACTTCTTGCTATACCAGACTTTTTTATTCCTCTACCAACTGCTTTTTCATTAACATAGGCATTTGCAGTATCTATTAGTCTATACCCATTTTTTAAGGCATGATATACTGAATTTTCAGCCTCATCTGGTGTAAGCATAAATGTTCCTATTCCTAACTTTGGCATTTCAATACCATTATTTAATTTTACTTTTTCCATTATAAATTACCCTCTTTCTTTTAATTTACTTACTTTTTGAAAATATCCAATTCATTATATTTTCTTCATAAGCAAACAAACTACATCCTGCGTGTTCATCTGAAAATCCTTTTGAAGTAAAGTATTCGTGATTTTTTACATCTAATACTAATATTTTGTCTATTTCTTCATTAGACATTCTTCGTTCTTCATATAGTTGATGTAATCTATTGTAAGCATTTTTAGTTTTTGTACTACCATAATAGCTGTCATTTTCTCCTATTACCATATATAATGGTGTTTTAGCTTTTGATAAAATGTCTAAATTTCCATCCCATTGACTGCTTATATACAAAGCTGACGTAAATAGTTCTGGTCTTTTTCCTAAAACTATTGATAGTGTTTCTCCACCACCTGACAAACCACTTATATATACTTTTGACTTATCAATGTTGTAGTTTTGTAAAAAATATTCTACTAATGTTATACAGTCATTTGCTGATTGCTCTCCCCAGTCATTTAATTGTGTTGAAACAATTATCATATCTTTATTATATTTTTGAGCCTCATACACATAAGGTTCTTCTAAATCTTTTCCTACTCCTTGAAAATATAAGCCTTCCCATCCAGGATTTGCAAAATAAATAGCATATTGCTTTGTTTTGTCATAATTTTCTGGATAGTGTATATTAAAATGAATTTCTGAATTTGTAGTTATTAAAACATTATCTAATATAAATCCTCTATGTTCTTGACTTCCTTCTCTTATATATTCATTTGAAGTGTTTTCTATATTTTCTTGTTGTAATGTTTCTTTGCTATTATTAGAAATTTCATTAAAATTATTATTTATAGTAAATATTCCAATTATAACTAATATTCCAACTATAACTATCAATAATATAATTTTTTTCATTCTTCATACTCCATTACATTTGGCTTTTCCAAAAGTCTATTGCATTATTTATCCAACCTTCAGCAACTGTTCCTTCTCCTAATCCGAATCCATGTGGTAAGCCATTAAATACTTCAATTTTGCTATTTGTTCCATTTGACTTAATTTTATCTATTCTGTTTTGCATAGTTCTATAATTAGCAATTCCATCATTTGTTCCTACACAACTATAAGTAGGTGGCTCATTTCCTGTTACTTCTGAAAGTCCAGTATATTGAATAATAAGTGCTGATGGCTTTGGATATTCTTTTTCTCCAAAATATGATGTTCCATAAGTTCCTACCCAGTCTGCCATTCTACCTCCAGCTGAACCACCCCATAATGAATAATCTTCCATATTAACTTGTAATTCTTCTTTATTTTCATTTATGAAAGCTATTGCTCTTGATAAATCTTCACAGGCTTTTTGTGCATCTGGTCTATATATTATAGCAAAGGAATTATAACCTTTTTTAGATAGTTCCAAACAATGTGGAAAGCTATCGTGCATTGCACCTACATAGGCAAATCCTCCACCTGCACTTACTATTGCAACTTTTTCGTTTGGATTACCTCTAAAAAAGAATATTCCTGTATTTGCTTTTTCTGGATCTTTTGATTTTTCTTCATCTGTATAAATATCATAAAATACTTTTTTATTTGAATCTGTTTGCTCTTTCATATAGTTTATAATTTCTACTGTCTTATTTGGATTTATATAATTATACCAAGAATAATAATCTCCTACATTTTCTAATGGTGTATTATTAGGTATATTTATATCTACTGGAAAAATTAAATCTCCAAAACCTTTAAAACTATTATCATTTTTTACTTGTTCTACTGTACTATTCAAATTGAATATTGTATTACTCATTTTACTTTCCTTTGAACTATTATTATAAAATCCTAAAAGTCCATTATACATATATGTCATACAAGCTATTCCATCATGAGAATATCCATCTTTTATTCTAAAATACAAATTCCCATTTTGCTCATTTGTTCCTGCAATAAAGTTACCACTTGACTTTTCTAGTAATTCATTTATTAGACTTGTAAATCCAGAACCTGCAAAATCTTGTGTTCCTGTAAAGCTCATCATAAAGAAATCATTTGAAGTATATCCTTGTTTTTGTACTGCTGTATCTATCATATTACTGTCTATTGCACCGACTTGAAGTAATGAAATACTTAAAACTATCTAAATTATTTATAAAAGTATGCCATGTTGTAACAGATCCCATTGAAAAGCCACCAAATGCTCTATGTTCTCTTGACTTTACTATATCTTCATGTGATGTACTTTTGCTATATGTAGAGTATTTGCTTTCAACTGCTGGAATTAAATCATTTATAAGTTCATTATGATAATTTACTGTTAGTGTGTAGTATGCCAAAGTATAATCTCCACTATCCTCTTGGCTTTCGTTATTATATGTTGGGCAAACTATAATAATTTGTCTTATTTCTTTATTCTCTATTGCATTATCTATTATATTTTTAAATATACCAGGATTATTAGGTGTTCCTAAACTTGCAGTTTCATTACTCCAACCTCCGTGCATAAGATAAAAAATATCATATTCTTTATTTTTATCATATCCATAAGGAGTATAGACAATAGCTCTTTTTCTTAATTTTTTAGATTTTTGCTCATAAGTTTTTGATTCATAAGTATCGTAGTAAAATTCTTCTAGTTTTCCTTGATTATTTGCCTTACTATAATAGCTTTGTGGAATTTCTTTTATTTCGCTTATTTCATTTTCCTTATTACTTGTAGTATCTCTTTGAATTTCTGGTATATTATTATTCATACTAATATTATTTCCATTTCTAAAATAGAAAATTACTATTGTTGCAAGCAAAATGATTACTAATATTAATACTATTATCAATATTTTTTTCATAGCTTTTCTACTTATTCCTTTTTAATCAATTATATCTATTTGTTTTAACCATGTTTCTACTTCTTCTGGAGCATCTTCCATACTATTTCTGTGTAATTTGAAAGCATTTGAATTTACTTTTGCTCCAGATAATTTATTTGTTATTGTACTTACTGTTCCTGATAAACCACTTCCACCATTTGTACTAAATAGATATACATTTTTTCCTGTAAAGTCATAGCTTTCTAAAAATGTATAAAGTATTTGTGGTAAATCACTCCACCAAATTGGATAACCTATAAATATTGTGTCATACTCATCAAAGTTATTAACTTTATTTTTTATTTCTGGTCTAGCATTTTGTCTTTGTTCTTCTTGTGCATCATCTATTAAGGCTTGATGATCTTCTGTGTTATATTGTTTTACTGATTCAATTCTAAATACATCTGCTCCAGTATGTTCTTGTATTAAATTTGCAACATATTGTGTGTTTCCTAATCTTTCTCCATTTACTGTAATTGTACTATCTTCTCTTGCTGTTCCTGTATTTTCTGGTAATGAAAAATATGCTACTAATGTTTTTTTATTGCTACTCACTTGTGTATTGTTATCAGTATTTGTTGTATTTTCTTCATTTGGAACATTATTATTTTCATTATTCATATTTTCTACTTCATTATTTACATTTTCATTGTTTGCATTTGCAATATTTTGATTATCATTATTATTTGAATTAACCATAACAACTGCACCAATAGCAACTGCTATAACTACTATTGCTAAAATAATTCCTATAACTAATTTCTTATTCATTTTACTTTCCATTCCTTCCTATTTCTTTATTTTATACCATCTGTCCAATTTTTAATTGTAGAATCTGATGGTCTTTCATTAAATCTTTGTCCATTTTTCCAATCTCCACCATTTGCTTCTTTCTCAAGTAATTTTCCACTTTGTCCTAGACCACTTGATGTAGATGTGCAAAATGGTATAACTGTTTTTCCATTAAAGTCATTCTCTTTTACAAAAGTGTCTACTGGCCATGCTGCAATGCCCCACCATATAGGATAGCCAATTAATACTGTATCATAATCACTCCAATTATCTACTGTGTCCTTTTTTAATTTAATATCTCTTAATGATTCATCATCATGTTCTTTTGAAACTCTTGAATTTCTATTAGTCCAATTCAAATCTTCTTCTGAATATTTTTCCTCTGGCTCTATTTCAAAAATATCTGCATTTAAGTTTTGTGCAATTTTTTCTGCAACTGCCTTTGTATGATTTTGTGCTGAATAATATACAACTAATGTTTTACTTCCTCTTTTTGTAGTATTTTCTTCTGGTTCATTGTTTGTTATATTTTCTTCGCTTTCTTTTTGTTCATTTTCTCCTACTAACATATTATCATTTTCGCTACCATTCATAGCTGATAAATCATTATTTTTTGTATTGTTATTATTGACAATAATAACTCCTGCAACAACTGCAATAATTACTAATATTGCAACTATAATTCCTATTAATACTTTTTTATTCATTTTCAAATCTCTCCTTTTATATATTTTTATATTTTTTAATGTTTACAATCTCCCTGTGGTCGATTGCATAAGTTATCCGTAATTCACTTCGTTCAAACGGCTAACTTAAAAGCATATAACCATTGAAAACTATGTGTTAATGTATAAATAAAGTAAACTGCAATTCCTATAACAATGAATGTATATACTATATAAATTGCTTTTTTCAATTTTTCATTCTTGACTTTTCTGAATATTCTGTCTAAGTGTAATCCTAAATGTATAAACATTGTTATAATTGCTAATCTTCCTAATATTAGATGTGCAAGTACAAAACCTAAACAACTACTCATGTGAAAGTTAAATACTTCATTTGCTATTAATATTCCACAAATAATTGCTCCTACATATATTATCATTATAAAAATATCTACTATATACATGATTTTAGTTTTTGTATTCGTCTTTTTGAAATTTTTTGTTACTTGCTTTATCCATTTAAAGTTTAATAAAATATGAATTATAATAAGGATAGCCAAAGCAATTCCTAATATTTCGTGCATTAGATTTCCAATTAATCCTATATTGAATAAAGCAATCGTAATTATAAATAATAAAATATCAATTATTATTTTTAATTTCTTCATTTTTCCCCCTTTCCTTATTATTATAAATATTTTGCATAAAATTCTTTTAATTTATTAACTACTTGTTCTACATATTCTGGTTTCCAATAAGTCCCGAATATGTGTTGCACCATCTATTAAAAATAATTCTTTATTCTTTGTTCCTGTTGCTTTTTCATAGCACCCCTCTGTCATATATAGTGTGTCTGCCATTTTTCCAGCCATCATAAGTAATGGTTGATTTATCATTTCCATTCCTACTCTTGCATCAAAACTGAATAAATCAATATTTGAAGATACTGTATAAGCAAAACTTGATCCTGTATGTTTATGTGTAATTCCATAATACTCATATCCATCTTTGTATAAATCAAATGGCATTTTTTTAGCTTCTTCTGGAGTCATGGTGTCTAACATATTTGGTGTATATCTTACTTCTTTTCCTGCTAGTTCATCTTCTCTTGCTTTATAAGCATCTTCTAACCTTTCTGTTATTGTGTTTATTTGAGAATCTAAAAATCCATTTTTTCTTACTATTCCTGTATTAAAAGCTGATAGAGTAGCAACTGCTTTTATTCTTTTATCTGTTTGTGATGCTCTTAATGTGTAGCCACCAC
>CANSII010000041.1 GCA_947646915.1 uncultured Clostridium sp.
GCAACTGCTTTTATTCTTTTATCTGTTTGTGATGCTCTTAATGTGTAGCCACCACCACCACAAATTCCTAAAATTCCTACTCTGTTTCTATCAACACCTTTATAATTTACAATATAGTCTATTGCTCCATGTATATCTTCAACTCTATTTTGTGGTTTATCTGTATTTCTTGGCTCTCCTTCTGATTTTCCTTGATATGATGCATCAAAAGCCATTGCTATATACCCTAATTCTGCTAGTTTTTGTGAATATAGTCCTGCAACTTGCTCTTTTACTCCTCCATTTGGATGTGCAACTACAACAGTAGGATATTGATTAGTTTCATCAAAATTTGCAGGTGTATAAACATTTGCTGAAATTTTTAAGCCATTTAACATATAATTAACTGAATAAATATTTACTTTTCCAATTTCATTTTCTGTAATTGCTCCATTATAGACTAAACCAAATTGGTTTTCTTCTTCTTTACTCATTTTAAGTACCTCCCATTATTTTTATAGTTTCAATTACTATATTTTAATTTTTTCTTTTGCTTGACTAATTAGTTTTTTTGTTTTACAATGGAATTATATCAGCCGGTAGTTACTGTCGGTCAATAGTTTTTTGAAAATTTTTTAATTTTTTTTGGAGGTATAGATATGTATTCAATGAAAGAAACCTGTGAAAAGGTTGGTATGACTTATGAAACACTAAAATATTATTGCAATGAGGGATTAATTCCTAATGTAAAAAGGGATAAAAATAATTATAGAATTTTTGATGACAATAATATTTCCTGGATTAAAAGTTTAACTTGTTTAAAAAAATGCAATATGAGTATTGAAGAAATGAAAGAATATCTTGCTTTATGTTTAAAAGGAGAATCTACTATCCCTGAAAGACAAGCTATTTTAGCTGTAAAAAAAGAACAGCTTTTGAAAGAAATGTCTGACTTGCAAGAGAGCCTTGACTTTTTAAATTGGAAAGAAAATTTTTATAATGATGTACTTTCTGGAAAAACTGAATATTTTAGTTACTTAATTGATACTAACCAAAAGTAGTAAAAAGAAATCAGTCTGTATTTTTACACAAACTGATTTCTTTTTTATTTATTTCATATCTAATCCATCTTTAAAAGCATTACCTACAACATCTCCTAATACTCTATAAGTATTACTTACCATGTCAAATGCTATTATTTGCATTTTTTCTACATCAATTTTTCCGTTCTCATCTAAATAATTTTCATCAATAGAAGTATTTACAACTTTACCTACTAAAATACCCTCTTCAAACGATTCCATTTCACATTCCAAAGTTAATGGATATTCTTCAATAATTGGTGCATCTACAAAATTTGATTTTGTTATATGAACTCCTGCTTTTGCTATTTTATCTTCTTTATTTCCTGATACAACTCCAAAATAATCTGAAATAACTTCTGTTTCTTTTGTTGCAAAACTAACTGTAAATGCTTTTTTTAGTTTTAAATTATCTGTTGTTTTGTGTTGTGATAATGACACATAGATTCTTCCGTAATCTTGTATTCCTCCCCATGCAGCATTCATTGCATTTGCATTTCCATTTTCATCATAAGTTCCAATAATTAAGACTGGAAGTGGTAGAAAATTCATTTTATTTCCTAAATCTTTTCTCATCTAAATCCCTCCATTTAATATTCTATATATGACATTATTTTATCATAACTTTTATTAATTTATAATCTATTTTACCAATTTTTCTTATCTTTGTTATGATCGTGATTTTCTCTCCTTGATTTTACTGTTTCATCAAACCATTTTACCATTGCTGGATCATAGTGATTAAAGAAACTACTTGTTTTTGTATCTAATTTTGCAATTTCTTCTATATCTTCTTTTGAAAGTTCAAAATCAAATATATTAATGTTTTCTTTTATTCTTTCCATTAAGGTTGATTTTGATAGCACTACTACATTTCTTTGTGTTAGCCATCTTAATATTACTTGTGCTATTGATTTATTGTATTTATCTCCAATTTTCTTTAATGTTTCATTTTGAAACATATTATTTCTGCCCTCTGCAAACGGAGCCCATGCCTCTATTTGTACTCCAAATTGTTCCATATTTTTCTGTGCCTCAAATTGTGCATTAAATACATTTGTTTCTACTTGATTTACTTGTGGAATAATTTTTCTTTCAAATAAGCAAATATCACTTAATCTATCTAGATAAAAGTTACTTACTCCTATTGCTTTTAGCTTTCCTTCTTCATATAATTCTTCTAATGCTCTATAAGCTCCATAATAATCTGCAAAAGGTTGATGCAATAACATTAAATCTAAATAATCTACTTTAAGTTTTTCCATTGACTTTAAAACTGATTCTTTACACTTTTCATATCCATAGTTATCTATCCAAACTTTTGAAGTAATAAATAATTCTTCTCTTTTTACAAGTCCATCATTTATTGCTTTTTGAATAGCATTTCCAACTTCTTCTTCATTAAAATAACTTTGTGCTGTATCAATTAGTCTATACCCTGCTTTTATTGCATCTAGTACAACTCTTTCACATTCTTCTTTATTTACTTGATATACTCCAAAACCTGCTTTAGGCATTTTAACTCCATTGTTCAAAGTTACATATTCCATATTTTCATCTCTCCTTTAATTTATATTTTCAATGTTTACAATCTCCCTTTGGTCAATTGCATAAGTTATCTGTAATTCACTTCGTTCAAACAGCTAACTTAATTAGAATTATAGCAGTCGGTTGTAACTATCGGTCAATAGTTTTTTTAAAATTTATAAAAAAATTAGATTAGCTCATTATAAACTAATCTAACTAAACTATATTTTTTTATTCTTAATTTTATTATAATTTTTCATATTCTTCATCAGTTACAGGTTCGCACCATTCATTACTTGTATTTTCTCCAGGTACTTCTACTGCTAAATGACTAAACCAACTGTCTTTTTTAGCTCCATGCCAATGTTTTACATTTGCAGGAATTGTTACTACATCTCCTACTTTTAAACTTTGTGGCTCTTTCCCTTCTTCTTGATACCAACCTTCTCCATCTACACAAATAAGGATCTGTCCTCCACCTTTATCTGCTTTATGGATATGCCAGTTATTTCTGCATCTTGGCTCAAATGTTACATTTGCAATAAATATATTATCTGTTTTTGCAAGTGGTTTTAAATATGAATTTCCAATAAAATATTGTGCAAATGCTGTGTTTGGCTCTCCCATGCCAAATGCTCCACCATGTTCTGATGTTTCTTCATTTTCTGTGCTATATACTTCTTCTATTAAAGGAAAAGCACTCCATGCTTTCGCCCATCCACTATAAAACGCAATTTGTGTAACAATCTCAACAGCTTCTTCTTTTGTTACACCATGTTTTTTTCCTAATATAAAATGTGATTTTAATTGTGGGAATAACCCTTGTGCCATTAAAGCTGATATTGTAATCATACTTCTATCTCTTAATGATAATTTATCCTCTCTGCTCCATATTTCTCCAAGTAATACATCATCATTTAATTCTGCAAACTTTGGAGCAATTTTACCTAAATTATCTCTACCTGCTGTTTGTTTTTCCATTTTTCAATTCCTCCTTTTTATTTTTAGAATGATAGTTTCTTCTTAATTACTTCAAAATCAAAACTTACACAAATTAATTACCATAATCTACTTGTTATTTATTGAATTTCTGTATATTTTTCAACTTTCATTTTTAGTTTATACTTGTTACGAAGTTCTGCAATTTGTTTCATCATATCCGATTTATGGTGTAAATCAAGTGCCTCTTGATTTTTCCATCTATCAATTAACATTACTGTTTCTGGCTCCTCCATTGGAAAGAAATATTCATATCTTTCGTTTCCTTCTTCAGCACGAATCAAATCTACAATTCCTTTTGATACCATTTCTTCTACAAATTTTCTTGCACTTCCATTTTTTCCTGTATAATATATATTTATAGTTAAACTCATACAATAAACTCTCCTTTTAAATATAATTTAGTGAATAATATGTGCTGTAATAATTGTATAACTATATGAGTTAATAGTTATCTTTATATTATCAATTTCACAATACCAATTTTTACCCTGCTTATAGATATTACAATTTTTATCTAAAACTTTATTCTTACAATACTCAACAACATCATTCGTATCTAACTTAAGATTTTTCTTAATTCTATCAATACCCATTTCAGTAGTATGAACCTTATCTATATTTAATAACAATATCTCTTTATTCATATACAATCAACTCCATAAATTGTAATTTATCTTTAAGTATAATAACACAAAAGAAAGTAATTATCAATAAACTACTTTCCTTATAATTATTATTTAACAAGCTATTCTACTTTGGATATATAATCAGTTTTATTTCCATTTTCATATAAATAGTATGTTCCATTTGTTATTTTTGAATTACTTATTATTAAAGTTTTAAAATCCTCTTTTGCTTCAAAAGAGATAGCTTCTTCATCAAGTTCATTTCTTAAAGTAATTTTAGTACCTTTAGAAGTTTTGTTATTTAATGTAAAGCATACTGATTTTTGTTTAGATGTTTTCTCTGGTTTTTCTAGCATATCTGTTCCTAAAGCAATTACAGTTCCACCATTAATTTCAAATCCCTCATCAGTATCAATTCCTGCATCTCCCCCAACAGATGAACCCATAGTATATACATTTCCTCCATTGATAACTAGATTTTTATTAGAATCTATACCATCTCCATTTGCTTTAATATAAATTTCTCCATCATTTATTGTGATTAAGCCTCCATCTCCTCCTGCATTTATTCCATCATCTTGGCATTCAATATTTATAATGCCACCATTTATAGTTATGTCATTTGTTTCAGTTGCAATTCCTTCTCCTTCTTCTTGATTTCCATATACATTTAATGTTCCATTGCCTTCTATTGTAAGTTTTCCATTAGAATATATACAGCTATCATATTCACTTGCTCCACCATCTGATAAAGTATTGTTTGAATTATCTGCCAATTTAATAGTTAATTCACTTGTTCCTATGTTTGCTATTGCTGCTGTAATGTTATTTTCTATATTTACTCCATCTAATACTAATGTAACTTTTCCTTCTGCATTTACTATAACTGCATTTTTAAATTCTCCTTTTAATGTATATTCTCCTGCTTTTGTTATTGTTATATTTGAGTTATATTGACTTAAATCTATATTACTATTTAGCACTTCTTGACCTGCATCTACATCACTTGCTTTCGTTTCTTTTTCTGTTTTTTCCTCATTTGGATTTCCAAATTCTTGCCTTATTCCATCTCTACCATTAATTTGATTATTAGGATTCAATTCTTTTATTGCTATTGCCATAAGTATTCCTAAAATTATCACTAGAACTATAATAATACCTATTTCTATTTTTGTTTCTTTTTTCATATTTTCCTCCATTATACATTATTATTGTTTGAATTTGATGGCAATTCTTTCGGTGTCCCACCATTCGGCATTGAAGGTGGTTCTCCCATGTTTCCATTTGATGGTGGTTGCATTTGTCCATTTCCATCCATTCGCATTGTTTCTTGTTCTTTTGGATTTTTTACAACTGCTTTATTATAAATTAAAAATGCTGATGTTGTAATAATTGCTCCAATTAGAATACCAATAATTAAAATCAAAATTTTATTTTTCATAACTTTTTACTCCTTTACTAATTCATATACTGTGTCTACTGCATCACAAACATTTTGTGAGTGTGTAACAATTATGATACATTTATTTTCTTCTTTCGCAAGCCTTCTAAATATTTTTAAAATCTCATTTTCTGTATCTTTATCTAAATTTCCTGTTGGTTCATCTGCAATAATTATTTTTGGATCATACGATAAACTTCTTGCAATAGCAATTCTTTGTTGTTCTCCTCCAGATAGTTTTAGTATTTTCCTTTTACTATGTTCTTCAGATAAGCCTACACTTTTCATAAGTTCTAGTGCTTTTTTCTTTTTATCTTTTATTTTTACTTTGCTTACATCCATAGATAATATAATATTTTCTATTGCTGTTAATCTTGGCAATAAGTTATAACTTTGAAATACAATTCCTATATCTGTATTTCTATATTTATCTAAATTCATCTTTTTCAAGTCTTTTTTATCATACAATACTTTTCCCTCTGTGCATTTTTCAAGACCTGTTATAAGTGATAATAATGTTGTTTTTCCACTACCACTTTTTCCTTTAATCGCATACATTTTACCTTGTTCAAATTCATAATTTATATCTTTAAACACATACGAATCTTTTGGTGCATCTTTATACCTATATCCTACATTTTCTAATTTTAATATTCCCATACTTTAAGACCTCTCTTTCAATATAGTAAGTGGACTGAATCTCTGAATACTTATCATAGAGGCTAAACTACTAATCAATGTTAAAAGTATTCCTATTCCAAGCAACTCTATTACAACATTAATATCTACAACTGCATCAATTGTACTAATTTCTTCTACTTGTTTATTACCATTAAATTTCATATCAATTGGACCTTTTCCAAAATTGTTTGAAATTTCTTGTTCTTGAACTTGTGTGTCTTCTATTTCATTTTGTAATAGCATATTTCCTATTGGTTTTGATAAATAACTTCCACAAGTTGCACCAATCATTAGCATAATGATACTTACTATTAGCAATTCTAAAACAAATTGCATTGTTAATTTGAATTTACTTACTCCTATTGTTCTAAATACACCTATCTCGTATTTTCTTTCTCTAATATTAATCATATTAATTACAAATAAGACAATGGAAGATATAATCAATGTAATAATCAAAAATGTTGTGGCAAAAGTTTTTACATTTTCAATGGATTTCGTAGCACTTTCTAATTCTTCTAAATTTGTATTTATTGTGTAATATTCATTTAATCCTTTTTGTTTTACTTCTTCTATAAATGAATCTACAACATCTTTACTTTGAATTATAAATGATGGTGTTATATTAGTTGTAAGAGTGCTGTCATCTTGTAACAATAAATCAATTACTCCACTTCCAGTTATAATTTTGTTAGCAGATGGCGAATACATATTTTTTGTGTCATCTGTATTAGAATTATCAGTATAAATTCCTGTTACTGTAAATTCATAAGTTTTCTCACTATTGGTAGGATTTTTAAATGTAATTTTACTTCCAACAGTTACTTCATTTAATGTTGCAAGTTCTGAACTTATTACACACTCTAAACTTTCAAAGTCAGTTATCATTTCTCCATCTGTAATTTTATATGTTCCACTTACAAAATCAGTCATTGCCTCATAAGAAGAATAGCCATCTATTTCAAAATCTCCTGTTAAATTTCTTGAACTTTGAAATACCTCTTTTGATTTCGTTATTACAGTAGTTGTATTATTATTTATTGTAGTATGTCTTTCTCCTCCAGGATCTCTTCCCATTCCATTATTTCCTCCTGTTGTTGTACTTGATAAACTGGTTGTTGTTTGTCTATCTTCTACTTCATATTCAAATGAATCTGTGGCTTTTGTTAAACTATCACTATTTAGAGATGTTGCATATAGATAATAAAATCCTTTCAAATATTCACTATTTCCATAGTTTTTTACATCATCAATTGTAAATGATTCTATATTATTAAATGCTTCTATGTTTTCTTTTTTTGCATCTTCTCCACCTTTAAAATTTGCTGACATTCCTTTTCTGTCAAATGAAATACTAGCAATAATGTCGTGTGATTCTTCATAATTTTTTACAAGCCTGTTTGCTGTATTTCTTATTGCTAGAGTTACAGTAGAACTAGCTGCAATTACCAATATAATAATTCCTATTAAAATATTTCTCCCTTTATTTCTAATAATTGAAACTAAACTATTTTTTAAAATATACATTTTTGTACCTCCTAATCTATTCATAATATAATACATAAAGATTGAAGAATTATTGAAAAAAGAAAAAAGTATTAACATTTTTTAATTTTGTTAATACTTCTATTTATTAATTTGGAATTGTTACTTTAAAGACTGTAAAATTATCTTTATAAAACACTTCTATTTTTCCATTATATTTTTCTATGGTAGACTTTGCGATTGCTAAACCTAATCCATATCTTTTTTCATTTCTATTTCTTGATTTATCAATACGATAAAATCTTTCAAATATTTTTTCTCTTTCTTCTTGTGGAATCGGATTTCCCATATTTTTTACTTCTAATATAATTTCACTTTTCTCTTTTTTTAGTTCTACTACAACTTCTTTTTGTGCTTCAGTATGCTTAATAGCATTATCTGTCAAAGTAGATACAATATGTTCTATATCTTCTTTATTTCCATTCATTGTAATATTTTCATTAGTTTTACTTTTTATGATTACTTGTTTTTCATAAGCCATACTTTCAAACATAGAAAGTATAATTTCTACTTCTTTTGAAAGATTTAATTGTTTGTATTCTCTTAAATTATCTACATTTTCTATTTTAGCAAGTAGCAATAATTCATTAATTAGTTTATTCATACTCTCTGTTTCATTTTGAATATAATCTATCCATTTATTTTTTCCTATTTCATTTTCTAATACATCTGCATTTGCTTCTATTACTGCAAGTGGTGTCTTTAGTTCGTGTGAAGCATCTGATATAAATTGCTTTTGCTTTTCAAATGTTTCTTCTACTGGTTTTACAATCATTTTAGATACTTTTTTTGCTAATTTATAAATTGCTAAAAGTGAAGCAATAGCTATAATAACAGAAAATATAAATATCATTTTTATATGTGAAATGGTATTTTCATTCTCCACAAATGTAATTCTTACTGTATTGGGATTTATTTTTCTAACTTTATAGATATATTTTCCTATTATTCCTTTTTCAGTATTTTTCTTTGCTATTTTCAGAGCATATTCATTTATTGCTTTGTCATTTGATGGAACTGAACTTTGCACAATGATAGAATTTTGTATTAGAAAATTATATACACCATCAATAATAGTTTCTGGCTTTATCTTATAATCTTCTAGTCTATCATCTGGACTTTTCTTTGGTTCTTCACCCATAAATCTATCTAGCATAAAAGTAGCTGTATTAATTGTATTACTATAATTTAAAACAGCAAATAATATAATTGTTCCCAATATAATAATAGATAATGATGCCATAATTAGTAAAAATATTCTTTGATTTAGTTTTTTAATCATTTTCTTCCTCCAATTTATATCCTATACCTCGTACAGCTTTTATTTTTACTTTTGATTTAAGAAGTTTTAGTTTCTTCCTTAAAAATGATACATAAACTTCTACATTGTTGTATTCTGTTTCACTATTATATCCCCATATTTTATTTGCTAGTATTTCTCGATTAACTATTTGATTTTTATTTACTAATAATATTTCTAGTAAATCTAATTCTTTTCCGTTAATAGCAATTTCAGTATCATTAACACTCATCTTGCCTGTACTTAAATCTAGTTTTAAATCACTATATTCTAATACATTTGTATCTTCTACATTAATTTTTCTTTTTAATATAACTTTTACTCTAGCAACTAATTCTCTTGTGTGAAATGGTTTGGTAATGTAATCATCAGCACCATTTTCTAATCCATTCAATTTATCGGACATTTCTGACTTTGCTGTAAGCATTATAATTGGAGTATCTATTTTCTCTTTCCTTAAATTTGCTAGTATTTCAAATCCATCTTTTTTAGGTAGCATTACATCTAGCAAGATTAAGTCATAAATATTGGTTAAAGCCTCATTCTCTCCATCTTCTCCATTTGTTATTATATTAACTTGGAATTTTTCTCTTTGTAGAGTTTCTGATATAGCATCAGCTAAACTATATTCATCTTCTATTATTAAAATTCTCATTACTATCACCTTTTTATATTGTATAAGTTAAACATTGAAGTTTTATTGAATTTTATGTTTTTTAATAGTTTTATACTGAATAAATAATAGCACAAAAGCAGATGATTTTCAATAAATCATCTGCTCGATAAATAGTAAAATTTCTTTTTTATATTAAATTACCATCATCTTCTTTTCTTCATAATTATTTTATCACAACTTGCTAATACTGCTGGTAATAATAATATTATTAATATTGCTGAACATGTAGTTCCTCTTGATATTGTTATGCAAATTTTTGCAGCTATTGCTGAAGCAAAATTTCCTACAATTAATGTTACAATAATTAGTATTGACGCTGATGTCAATATTGTATGAATCGATTTATTATAAGAGTCTATAATTGCATCTTTTATACTCATACTCTTTCTATGTTCAATGTAATATGATGTATATAAAATTGCATAATCAATTGTTGCACCCATTAAAATACTTTGTATTATTAAAAGAGCAATAAAATATACTTTTTCTCCTGTAAATGATAGTATCCCCATTGTCATATATACTGCACATTGAATCATAAATACTAATATTAATGGTATAATAAATGATTTGAATGTTACTGCAACTACAATAAATATTGCTATCATTGTCAATATTGTAATAAAATCTAACTCATCTTGGAAAGTTTGGCTCATTTCATATGCCATTGGTGAATCTCCTATTATATAGAATTTATCTAAATTTCCTCCTAATTCATCTTTAATTTTTTGTATAAATTTAAAGGTTTCCTCATTTTCTGGCTCTAGTTTTGAATTTATTACTATTCTTGAATAACCATTTCCAATTAATAAATCTTTTGCTTCATTTACCGCTTCTTTCGCATCTGTAATATTTTTTCTCATATCATCTTCTATAAAATCATCAAATCTACTATCTTGCAATATGTCATTATTTAAGTAATTAACAAATTGCTCTACTGTTAATTGCCAATCATTATTGTATTCTTTACTACTACCGTAATATACATATAATATTTCAGCTTGATCTTTATCTAAATTATCCGCTAAACTACTCAAAAGACCAAATATTTCTTCTTTTGTATATTTTGTATTATTTAAACTAGCATTCATAATTCCATTTATAGTTTTTAATTTTGATTTTATATCTTCATCAAAATTTCTTGAATATTCAGGATTTGTTATTACATCATTTAATATAAAATTTACAAATTCTTTTAATGATATTGTTTGATTTTTATTAACATATTTTGAACTGTATAAACCATACAATAAATCCAAATTACTGCTGTCCATTCCTAATAAATCTGATAATTCTTTACTTAAATACTTTTTATTATTTATTACTCCATTCATAACATTTTGCAATAAATTTAATTCTTTTATAGTAGAGCCATTTAAGCTATTTGATAAAGTTTCATCATTTTTATGTTCCAATACAAAATTCACAAATTCTTGTGCTGTTAGCTTCATTGTAGAATTTTTTGAAGTATATAGTGTATATATGTTTCTGACTGTAGTTTCATCTATTCCTATAACTTTTGCTAATTCTTTATATGAATATCCCGTTTTATTAATTGTGCTTGTCATAATGTTTGAAAGTAATTTTAATTTACCGATTGTTTGCTCATCTATATTGCCTTTTATATTTTCATTTTCTAATATTAAATTTACTAATTCATTTGGTGTCATTTTCCAGTTGGATGTATTGTTATTTGTAAAATCAATTAATCCATATATAGTATACATCTTACTTTTTTCTATATTTAATATTTTAGATAATTCAGTTGCTGTATATTTAGTAGGTGTAGTTTTTAAGTTCTCATCTATTACATTTTTAATAAGTTTCAAACTATTTATAGAGTTCTGATCCATATTATCTGAAAAATTAGTTAATACAAATTTAAGAAATTCTTGTGGTGTCATTTCATATTCATCTGGTAAGTTAGATGCAATATAAACAGTATTTACTAGACCATTACTTATATTATCAAATATAATGCTAAGTCCTGCTTTATTCATTTTTGTAGTATTAATATTATTTTGATTATTAGCAAACATAGATAATTTTTCAAGATTACTTGTATCTACATCATTTAAGTATGAAGTATTGTTTTTTAAGCTAATTGTATTATTAATAAATTCTGCTATACTCAATTTAGTTCCATTATCTGTATTCATGTATTTTAACAGCATTAATTGTTCTACCGTTTGTTTATCTATTCCAAATAAATTAGATAGCTCTTGCGAATTCATATTTTTTGTTATTGTATCATTATTACTAAATGTTTGTAACATTTTTATATTATTTATTGTTTCTTCCTTTAAACTGCTAGAATAGTTAGTATTATTTACAACATCTGTTAATACAAAATTTGAAAATTCAGAAATAGTCATTTTTGTGTCTATTTCATTTACATTTATGTAATAAGTATATAAATCATTTATCGTAGTCTTGGGCATTCCAAATAGCTCTGCCATTTCTTTACTTGTCATTTTCTTTTTTATTATATTACTATTTGTAAATTTAGATAATGTATCTAAACTTTCTCTTGCTTTACTATCAACTTTACTTGCATATTTTTCATTTGTTAAAACATCTTTATTTACAAAATTTATAAATCCATTTAAACTTAATTTAATATTAGTGTTTTTAGAATTATAATAAATTAATATATCTCTTACATCTTGTTCATCTATTTCTAAAATAGTCGCTATTTCTAATGATGATCTTTTTTTATTCATTTGTGTAGTATTTGTAAAATTAGAAATTCTATCTATATTTCTCTTTGTTTCATCATCTATTTTGTTTGCAACATTTTGATTTTTATATACATCTTCTTGTATAAATTTCACAAATTCATCAAAAGTTATTGTATTATTTTCATCTTGATTATAATAGTTATAATATATTATTTTTAATAGATAGTCCTCTACTCTTGTATCTACTTCTAATTCATTAAACTTATCATTTAATTCATCATATGTAAGGCTTTCATTTATTGTATTGCCATATGCCAAAACTTCTTCTACTTTATCTTGTTTTTCTATTTCTTGTAAGTATTTTGACACATTTTCTTCATCTTCACTTTTATATATTAATGCAATTTGATTATTTTCAGAAAATACTTTATTAATCTCATTTGATGTTGTATCTGTATATGAAATGCCTAAATTGCCTTTTACTAAATAACTTCCTGCAAATGCTATAATAAATAATATTAATGCTACATGTCTTATTTTATAGCTTATTTTACCTAAACCACCCATTTTAAAGTTTGGGCTTTTCTTCTTTGTTTTTACAATCCATTTATCAAACATTAATATTAATGATGGTAGTACAAAGAATATACTAATCAGACTAAATAATACACCTTTTGCTAATACAAATCCTAGATCACGACCAATTGTAAAGCTCATAAATACAAGTGCAAGTAAGCCTACTATTGTTGTTACCGAACTACTTGATATTGATTTAAAAGCATTATATAAAGCATTTTTCATTGCTTTTACTTTATCTTTTTCATTTTGTTTTTCTTGAGCATATCTATTCATTAGCATAATTGAATAGTCCATTGATAATGCCATTTGTAATATTGCTGATATTGAACTCGTGATATTAGATACTGTTCCAAATATTATATTAGTACCATTATTTAGTAAAACTGCTATTAGTATTGATGTTAAAAATAAAAATGGTTCTACATAAGATTCACACATTATTATTAATATTATTAATGCACATCCTACTGCAAGAGCAACTATCCAAGTTTGTAAAACAGGATTATTTCTTTCTGAAATATTTCCATTTGTGTAAATTTTATAATTTTCATATTTCGTTTTTACTTCATTATAAATATCAGTTGCTATTTTAGAATCTTCTGTATCATCTACATTAATTACATATAAAGTATAGTTGTCTTTGTTGTATTCCTCTGTATTATTATAATCTACACTGCTTACTCCATTTATCTGTGTGAGTTCGTTATATATTTCTTCTTTTTTATCGCCTTGCAAATCTTCAAACATTACGTCAAGAGAACTTGATTTTATTTCTTTAAATTCTTTCTCCATAATATCCATTCCAATTCTTGTTTCTGATGTATTAGGTAAATATTCTGCAATGTCATAATTGATATTAACTTTTTTAGACATAAATGCTGATATAATAGATAATATAATAAACAGAATCAGTATGAAGTGTCTTTTGTTAATAATAAAATCTGTAATTTTTTTCAAACTCAATCCTTCCTTTCTTTAGAGTTATCTTTTATTATAAATATTTTTTCCAATTTATTCTAGTATAAATTTCTTAAAAATGTATGAATTTAGACACTTTTTATTAAATTGTATTTATTTTACAACTTGTGTTTTTAAATTCTTCATTTTATGATATAATTTTTATAAATTTATTTATGAAGGGATTTTAGCAATGAAAGTACAAGGTGCAAATTCTTCTTCTAGGAAAACAAGAAGATATATAAAAACTGCATTTGCAGAACTTATTAATGAAAAAAAGGAATTAAATAAAATAACTGTAACTGAACTTGTAAAAAGAGCAGATATAACAAGAAGTACATTTTATACTCACTATGACAGCATATATGAAGTAGCTAACGATTATCAATTAGAAACTATTGATTTGTTAATTAATGATGATAAAATTTTAAATTCAAAGGATGATATTCTTAATTATTTTGATGAAATTATAAATTGCTTAAAACAAAATGAACATATTTATAAATTACTTCTTTCTTCTAATGATTCACTCAATTTTCTAATTGTATTAAGGAAAATGGCAAATCAAAAATTATATTACACACTAAAGAATAATTATAAAAATTATGATACCCTAGAATTAGATGTTTCTTTTTTTATTGCTGGAATGGTGGAAGAAATAATTATTTACTTTAAATCTCAAAGTGATTATACTTTGGATGAACTACTTGTTAATATTAAAAAATGGTTTGAGAAAATTTTTGATTGATTTTCTCAAACCTTTTTGAATTTTATATGATATATATTAATATATTATATCTTCTTTTGTTGTTTTTGCTATTCCTAGCATAATAAATTTTCCACCTACAAATTACTATTTATATGAATCTTATAAATTATTTTTTGTTGTTTTCATATTCGTT
>CANSII010000042.1 GCA_947646915.1 uncultured Clostridium sp.
ATTTTGCAAATGATAGTATTAGAAAAAGCAAATGTTTTTTTCTAGAAATGTATATTTGCAGGAGGTGAATAAGATGGCAAACAATTCAAACAAAAAATTAGTTCCAGAAGCTATGACAGCTTTAGATAAATTCAAATATGAAGTAGCTAGTGAAGTTGGAGTTAATTTAAAAGACGGATACAACGGTGATATTTCTGCTAGAGATGCTGGTAGAATAGGTGGTAACATGGTTAGAAAAATGATACAACAAGTTGAAAACAATATGAAATAGTCTATTTTTTAAAATAGTCTTATAGTATTAGTTTAAAATGTTGTTATATCGTTTTTGATATACTGACAGATTTTATTTCTCTAAGATTGAGGTAGAAAGTTATATTTTGTTTTTATTGTGATTGTAAACTTTTTATTAGTGCAATTACAATATGCAAATAACAATATAGTTTGTTATTTACATATAAATAAAGGCAGGATATGATTTCCTGCCTTTTATTTTATTATAGGAAAGTTCTATTGATACATAAATATTATCTATATATTTTATTAACTTTCCTATAATATAAACTATTCCACAGAAAATTCTTTCAGAATTTTCGCGGGCGAACAAAGACGAGGCATGCAAAGACATCTAAAAGGTCAAAGAATTTTAATCATGCCTCTTTTGTTCTACAATATTTTCATATAAAGAATTTATATCTTCTTTTTGATAAGACCTTTGAATTTGTTGAATTTCTTTTTCTTGTTTTTGTATTTTATTACTTGTATTAACAAATATACCCATTAAAACAATAATAAAAAACAACATACTAACTAGAACAAATAAAGTAATTGATCCATTTTCTTTTTTCAACTTAAAAAACATTTTATCACCTTTAACTTATGCTTCAGGTTCAACTAATCCATAATTTTTACCATCTTTTAATTTATGTATAACATTTACTTTTCCAGTTTCAACATTTATAAATGTTAAAAAATTATGTGTTGGATGTGCTTGCAATTCTAGCACTGCATCTTCAGGTGTTATTGGTTTTATTTCATAATATGATGTTTTTATAATTTCATTTGATAAATCAGCAATTGGATTAGTTTCAGCTCCCATTGTTTTAATACTTGAATCTTTCATCATTTTTTCTTTTTTAGTCTTTATCTTTCTTATTTGTCCTTCCAATATATCTATATCTTTATCTATAGATGCATACATATCCTTATCTTCTGTTACAGCCCTATATTTTTCTCCATTTGCTATTACACAAATTTCAGCTGTTTGTATATTTTTTTCTGTTTTTAAAGTAACATCAGCTTCTGCATCTTCAAAATATTTATCAATTCTGTCTAATTTTTTTTCAACATAATCATTAATAGCCTCTGTTACCTTTAGTTCTTTCCCTATTATTTTTATTTTCATATAAATCGCTCCCTTCAATTTAACTTTTGAATGATTAGATTATACATTTTATTATTACATTTTGCAAGTATATTTTATTTTAAGTTTCGGTTTTTTGCAAAAATTATTTAGAAAAAAGATATATATTTCTCAGTTCCGTTCTCCAAGGCGTTTAAGCTACTGAAAATTCGAATTGAAGATACACACTATAATGGCTTAAAGTGAATAACGACTCACTGTCAAACTCACTTTAAAATATATATCTTTTTTCTATAACAAATTTTTTAACTATAAGAAAACTAAAAATTAAAAATTTTTTATTAATTTAAAATATATCCTCTACTTTATATTCTTTTTCCATTTTCTCGTTAAAATAAACTTTAGAAATCAACTTAAATTCCTCTAAACTTTCATCTTTTAAATTAAAAGAATACAACTTTTTAGGAGGAGATGAAACTGTATAAATAATTGCACTTTTTGTACTTTCATTCATATCCAAGCCTGACTTATCTTGTTTTCCACAAGTAGTACATTTAAAGCCATTATCTCTAATACTAAAAACACTCAAATCATCTTTAGATTTGCAATTTATACACTCTTTTAATCTAGGAGTAAATCCCAAAATACTTAAAAGTCTTAATTTAAATACACTTAAAACAAAATCTTTATCTTTATCTGTTTCAGAAATTGTATATAAAGTATTTAAAAAAAGCTGTAATTGTCTGTAACAGTTATCATTCTCATCTGTTACATCTTGAATTATTTTATTAATATGTATAGCATATTTCAACTTATCAATATCTGTTCTTAAATTATAAAAAATCTCTATTGTTTCACAGGAATTTATATGATATGTACTTGTACCTTTAAACATTAAAAATTCACAAAAACTAAATAACTGTGTTCCAGCTAAAAGAGCACTTTGTGGTCTTCTTGCTCCTTTAGCCACACATGATATTTTCCCATAGTTTGGTGTTAATATTGTTAGCATTTTGTCATAATCTCCCATATTATTTTCTGCAATAACTATGCCATTAATTTTTACATTAGCCATTTCTAGTTTCTTCCCTTCATTATGTTTGTGTCTGACTTATAAAAATTATTTTTTGTTTCATCTAATTTAAGAACTTCTAAATTTGTTTCTATTTCCTTTTCTACTACCTCTATTTGTTTTAGCTCTAAAAATGTATTTATATCTCCTGTTTTCTTAAATGTATCCCATGCAATTTCTTTAATCATATGCTTCATCTCCAATCTTAAAGTTTTACCTTTAATTTATCTTTTGCATTTTTTGCAATTTTTATTCATTAACGTGCCAAAAAGGGACGCCCCTTTGTCACGTTGTCACAATTTAAATTTATTATTAATAATTGAAGTATTGTCAAGCCAGTCTTGTTTGACTTTTACCCATGTTTTTAAATTTATTTTTATTCCAAAGTTTTGCTCCATATCTATTCTTGCAGCTCTTCCTATTCTTTTGAGCATTTCTCCGTTTTTTTCCTATTATTATTCCTTTATGTGATTCTCTTAAACAATAAATTGTTGCTTCAATATCATATATTTCTTCTTTTTGTTTATTTTTTCTTAGTTTCATTTTTTCTATTTCTACATATATTCCATGTGGTACTTCGTCTTGTAATAATTTTAGTGCTTTTTCTCTTATTGTTTCTTCTGCTAGTTGTCTCATTGTTTGGTCTGTATATTCTTCTATATTATAATATGCTGGTCCTTCTTTTAGGTTCTTTTCTATTTCATCTAAAATGATATTTTTATATTTTTCTTGATATGCTGATATTGGAATTACTGCTTCAAATTTGTATTCTTTACTATATATGTCTATTAATTTTAATAAGTTTTCTCTTTTTACCAAGTCTATTTTATTTATTATTAATATCGCTTTTCTTTTTGATTCCTTTATTTTTTCTAATATTATTCTGTCTCCTTTTCCAATATCTTCACTTGTTGCTTCTATTAAAAATAATATTATATCAGAATCTGGTATTGTTGCAAATGATGTTTCTATCATTGTTTCATTTAGTTTGTGTTTTGGTTTATGTATTCCTGGTGTGTCTGTTATTATTATTTGCGATTTTTCTCTATTTATTATTCCTTTTATTGCTGTTCTTGTTGTTTGTACTTTATTTGCTATTGCTGCAATTTTTTCTCCTACTAACAAATTGATTAATGTTGATTTTCCAACATTTGTTCTTCCTATTATTGTTACAAATCCTGATTTATATTCTTCCATATTACTTTTCACTCCACTTCATTTTATCTAGCTTAACTTTAGTTATAACACTTATTTTGTGCTAAATTTGTAAAAAAAAGTCCTCTAGAGGACTTTTAAGCATATGCGTTTCTTTTTTTGAATGATAACAAGTTTGTAATTTCGTTTTCTGTATTTTTTGCTTTTTTCGCTTTTTGTGCTTTTTCCTGCTCTATTTGTCTCTTTTGCTTTTCTGCCATTGATTGACATATTGCTTTTTGATATGCAAAGTGTGTGTCTTGTGATATTTTGCTCCAGTTATATTCATTCCTTACTTTATTTTTTGCCTTTTTTGTTATTTCTGCACATAATTTATGGTCATATAATAGTTCTAATATTGAGTCTGCTATTGAGTTTGGATTTCCACAGTATGTTTTCATTCCATTTTCTCTATGTTGTACTATTTCATTTAGTCCTCCTATGTCTGATACTACTACTGGATTTTCTGATAGCATTGCTTCTAATGCTACTATTCCAAATGGTTCATATGTGCTTGGAAATACTGATATATCTGCTACTTTATACATTTTTTGTACATCCTTCCCATTCATATATCCTGCAAAACATACTTTTTGTGATATTCCGCATTACATTTACTTGTTGTTTTAATTCTTCTAACATTCCACCTTTTCCTGCTATTACTAGCTTTGTGTCATGATAACCATTTAATATTTTTGGCATTGCTGATATTAAGTGTTGTATTCCTTTTTCATATACTAATCTTCCCATAAATAATATTATTTTTTCATTATCCATAGCAAATCTTCTTCTAAAGTTGTAGTCTCTTTCTATTCCATTAAATAAATTTAAGTTTACTCCATTTGGTATTACATTTATTTTTTCAAATGGTAATCCAAATAGTCTTTGTAATTCATTTTTCATATAATTACTATTTACTATTACTTCTGAAGCCTCATATGTTAACATCCATTCAGTATCATTTATATATCTTTGTGTTTCATCATGTATTCCACTGTTTCTGCCTGCTTCTGTTGCATGTATTGTTGCTACTATTGGTATATTATAGGCATTCTTTAATGTTTTTGCTGCAGATGCTACTAACCAATCGTGTGCGTGTATTACATCGAAGTTTCCTTCTTTTGACATTATTTCACTTGCTTTTGCTACTAAGTTGAAGTTTAATTGAAGTACCCAATCTATAAAGTTATTTGCATTTATCATATAGTTGCTTACTCTATATACTTTTACTCCTTTATCATCTTCAAATTCAGGCATGTCTCCTTCTTTGTACGTAACTACTGTTACTTCATGTCCATCTTTTAATAGTGTTTTTGATAAGTCATATACTACTCTTGATATTCCACCTACTATTCTTGGTGGATATTCCCATGTTAACATCAATATTTTCATTGATTTCTCTCCTTTTCTCTCCATTTTTTATAAAACTTTTTGTTTTATAATTTTTCTTGGATTTTCTTTTGTTGTTCCTTTTTTGGCTTCATTTTTTTGACATTTTTCTTGTTTAATATATTTTATACAACTTTTTTCAAATTGTAAATGCTTTTTTTTAATTTATTAAAGTTTTTAAAATATCAAAAAAACATAATTAGATTCTAAATTCTAATTATGTTTTTTGTTTATAATAAATTATGCTTCTACTGGATAAACACTGACTTGTTTTTTATCTCTACCTTTTCTTTCAAATTTAACTGTTCCATCTACTATTGCATATAATGTGTCATCACTACCCTTTTTTACATTATTTCCTGGGTATACTCTTGTTCCTCTTTGTCTTACTAGTATGTTTCCTGCTAAGACAAATTGTCCATCTGCTCTTTTTACTCCTAAACGTTTTGATTCACTCTCACGACCATTGTGTGAACTACCTTGACCTTTTTTATGAGCCATTATATCTCACCCCACTTTTCTTTTTAATTTTTTATGTTTTCTCTTATTTTAATTCTTTTTTATAAAATTGTTATGTAGTTACTTTATTAAGCTTTTACTTTTTCTTCAGCTTTTTCAGCTGTTTTCTTTGCAGTTGTTTTTATTTCTGTTATTTCAACTTTTGTATATGGTTGTCTATGTCCTTGTTTTCTTCTATAATTCTTTTTAGCTTTCATTTTGAAAACAATGATTTTTTTACCTTTACCATGTGAAACAACTTTTCCTTCAACTTTTACACCTTTTACATAAGGATTTCCAACTTGTACTTTTCCTTCTTCTGATACTAATACTACTTTGTCAAATGTTACTTTTTTTCCTTCTTCAGTATCTAATTTTTCAAAAAATACTACATCTCCTTGTGCTACTTTGTATTGTTTTCCACAACTTTCAATTACTGCGTACATTTAAAATGCACCTCCCTTATTTGTATACTCGCTAATCCTTTGCTTTTTTTAATTATAGAGATGTTTACTATAATTAATTTTATTTTTTTATAAATATTTTTCTAAGGTAACTAAATTTAATTAGTTTTTTTGTACCTTGACTAAGCGGATTACAGTTATTAATTCTACCATGTTTTACCTTTATTGTCAATCGTTTTAATTAATTTTTTTATGAAATATACAATAAAGTTAGTATATTAAATTTGACTATTAAATTTGTGTGTAAAGTTATTATATTATAAGAGGTTCGAAGAACTTTACTATAATATAAAAGGAATGAACTCTGTACAATACAGAGTTCATTCCAAGTTGAGCATTCATACATATTTATTATACTTTAATCTTTATCATATGATATTATATAAATGAAAAAGTATAATAAACCTGAAATAATCAATAACGTAACATGTCCAGCTAATAGAGATTTCTTTGCTACATTTATTGCAATTGCAACAGATATAGGGATAGAAAAACCTCCAGCAATTATTGATGACTGAAATGATTTTTTCATTATTTCTTGCATCTCTTATCCTCCTGATTATTTATTTTAAAATGTATTTTAATTATATCACAAAATTGCTCAAAAAACAACCATTTATAGATTTAAGTTTCGGTTTAAAAAAAATTGTAATTTCCTTTTTATCCAATTAATACATTTTTTATAAATCGGAATTGTTGTATGTTCTATCATTCCTGTTGTATTAATCTTTTCATTCTTATTTTGTTTATCTTTAAAAATATTATTAGAATTAAATTGTTTTTTTAATTTTTCTCGATATATACATTCATTATTTATATAAATTTCTTTTAGTCTGTTTATTTCGTTTTCATCATTACACCAATATTTTAAATTTAGTAATGCTATTACTGCTAAAGTATCTTCATTTAACAGTTGTTCTTTTATTGGAATATTAGGGTTAATATGAGGTATATAGTCATTACTCCTATTTTCTTTAAATAATTGTAATAATTTGCTTGGAATTTTATTTACATATTTACTTCCTGCCAAATCTAGGAACTCACATACTTCACTATAAATTTCTTTAGTATAAATATTCATATTATCCCCTTTCTTTTAATATCTTTCAACATTTAAATTGTCTTTATCATATTCGCAATTTTTAGAAAAAACAGTCATAGCATTATCTATTTGACTATTCCTAATTGTTGCTTCTGTAGCACTTATTGCACTTTTTACAAAACCATCAGTCATGTATTTTCTTTCCTGATAGTTTTGCATATTTTGATATACTTTATTTAGTCTTTCTAACTGTTTATAATACTCTATAACAATAGCATCTTCTTTTTGATTTATTTTAAGTTTTACTGCCAATCCTTCCAAAGAATCAATTTTATTTATTATATCATTTAATTCTTCAAAATTTTCTTCTCCTATAACATCATACAATTCTTTTATATTTCCAAGTATTCTTGCTTTAATAATTTGTTCTCTATATTTTTGCATAAAAGGTTTTAATAAGTTTTTACAAATATTACTAGTATTTCTATCATTAACGTTTTCAATTGTATATTTTGGTTGTTCAAATATATATACACCTTCTTTGTGTAAAATTTGCATAGCTTCCACTGCAAATATATCTGTAATAGTTTCATTTAATCTTTCATATTTACGCTTCTCATTATTATATGGATTTTTTGATATATCACTGTCTACTAAATCAAATCCACATCTAAGTATCTCTATTCCTTTTCCTTCTACTTCACAAACATGTTCTAATTCATGTAGTAGAATATAATCTAATGCTCCTTCGTCTCCATCTCTAACAGTGAAAAAAAGAACTGGTCTAAATTCTCCATCTACCGCAATTGCTGCTATTGCTATAGTTCTGTTTCTTATTTTTTTATAAATCCATTCTTTCACTTTCAAATCGTCCATTGTTTTAATACAATATTCCCCATTACAAATAAAGTCTTTTTGAAATTTTTCAAATGTTTCATTTTTTAATGATATTATTTTACTAATATTTTTCTTTGGTAATATAAATTTTTGCATATCCTTTTGAGAAATAATATGATTATATTTGTCTTTATCAGTTTTAAAAATTTCTTCATTCTCTATTACAAACCCTAATTTCTTAAAATACTTTATCCTATAATAATAAATCCACGATTTTTCATCTTCACTAATTGATGAATCATTTAATTTATTCTCACTTTCTTCTGAAAAAAACTCGAAATATGATTTTAAACCAATACCATCATTAAAAAATGCCTTACTTTTTTTATCTATACTAGTATATTTTTCATTCAAAAACTTTTTCAAATCTTCTGTCATATATTCTTCAGTTTTTTCATATAATGCATTTGTATAAATAGTTTCCATATTTTTTTCTATTTTGTTCATAATCTACATATTCTTGATACTCCTTCATGTTTTGCGACCAATTTTTATATTCACTTGATAATTGTTCAAGTATTTGTAGATACGCCTGTATATCATTATAAATTTTTTTATATTCATCTGTTTTACAAAAGTCTTTAAAGTTTTCTTCTGTAATCAAGTTACTACTTTCGCCTCTTAGAAAATTTATAAATCTAATTTTTTCTTTTGTAATTTCTTTAATATTTGTATTTTTATCTATTGGCAACCATGCTCTTACCCCTAAATATAATTGAAAATTTGGAGCTATTCCAAAATAACCTCCAATATAATCAAATATTAAATCATCTAATTTCTCATCTAATTCATCTGCATAATTTTTACAATCTTTACTAACATCTATTCCAATCTTTTCTAAAAACTTAATTGCAAGTTCTTTCCTTTTGCATTTTCTTAAGAATCTTATATAACAGTTTATACCTTCATCATTTTTATATATAGTATAAAAAACTGAGTTTATTCTTTTTTCAATAATATCTTTATATTCAGTTCCAAAAACTTTTGTATAAGCATTTATTATATTTGGTATACTATCATACACATCAATATCTAAAAGATTCATACATTACTCTCCAATTATTTTATTTATCATTTTATTTTTTATTTTATCTATATATTCAAAATTATTAGGAAAATCATTTTTTCCACTGTACTGTTTTATTTTTCCATTTTTATATATAATTTGTAGTTGCCACCCTATACCATCAATCATGCTATTGTCTTCATATTTATGTTTCCATTCATCAATTATTCTAAAAAGATTATCAAAATATTCTATAACTAATTCATCATCAATAATTTCAATTTTATTTATATTATCTATATACTTCAACATATTTCCATCTTCATTAATGTCTAATTCAAAATACTCTGTTGAATTTAATGATAATTTTTTTTCATATATTAAGCATCTTATATCTTTAAACAAAAATATTCCTCCTATCTTTAGTTTACTTAATTTTAATATACTCTTATTAGCCATTTTTTGTATGTTATTTAAAATAATATATTATCTTCCAATTATTATACTTTAATAAAATGTTTAGTATTACCACACATATTATAATCCATAATTTATATGTTTATTTCTTTTTAACTCTAATATCATTTAATATATTGATTTATTGTTCAATATTTTTAATTGAATTTTATTTACTTTTACAATTATATAATAAATTAGCATAATTTTCAAATTCCTGTCAATTCTTCCATTGCTTGCCTATATTGTTCCTCATTTGGAGCTTTTCCATGCCATTCTGCCTTATTCTCCATAAAAGAAACTCCCTTACCCTTTACAGTTTTAGCAATTATACAAGTTGGTTTATCTTTTATATTTTTTGCAACATCAAAGGCATCGATTATTTCCTGAATATTATGACCATCAATATTTATAATTTGAAATCCAAAACTTCTAAACTTTTCATCAATTGGATATGAACTCATTACTTCTTCAATTGTTCCATCTATTTGTAAATTATTATTGTCTACAATTACACATAAATTATCTAATTTGTATTTATTAGATGCCATTGCAGCTTCCCAAATTTGACCCTCCTCTATTTCCCCATCACCTAAAATACAATATACTCTATAATCTTTTTTATCCAATTTTCCAGCAATTGCCATTCCATTTGCAGAAGATAGCCCTTGTCCTAATGAACCAGTTGTCATGTCTACTCCTGCTATTTTCTTCATATCTGGATGACCTTGCAATCTACTCTCTATATTTCTTAGTGTTTGTAATTCTTGTGTATCAAAAAAGCCTCTGTTAGATAGTGCTGAATATAAGGCTGGTGCACAATGTCCTTTTGATAATACTAATCTATCTCTATTCTGATCTTTTGGATTTCTTGGATCTATATCCATTTCTTTAAAATATAATACTGTCATTATATCTGCTATTGATAATGATCCCCCTGGATGTCCTGATTTGTTACTATATACCGCTTCTATAATTCCTTTTCTGATTTCTTTTGAAATTTTTTGTAGTTCCTCTACATTTTCAGTTTTATTATATGACATATTTTCCTCCTTCTGAGCAATTTGCTCTATTTTTAAGACTATGAATTGTAACTTTGATAAAGTTTCATTAACTCTGCCACACACATTGACTCTGTAAATGTATTTTTTACAGGGAAACCATATGCTTCCATAACTGCTTTATCATTTTCTTGATGTGCTTTTCTTAAATCTAGTGGCATTGTTAGTTCATCATATAAATCAGCCAAAGAGCTATCTTTATACATTTTTCTTACATCAAGAATCTTTTGAGCTGTTTTTTCTATCTTAGATTTTTGTTCTTTTGTTGGATTGCACCATATAAAATTATTATATACTATATCTTTTGAATATCTATAATCACTTTTTAATCTTCCACATACTGTCCTCATCCAAGCCATATGTACATTTGAAGTTAATATTCCAAAATGATATAATGTTGCATTTGGCATAACTCTTACTGCATTACTGCATATATATTCTGGTGTCAAAAATCCCATTGGTATATACTTTCTATTTTCTGATGATGTTTCTGGTATAATTATATAAGTATCTTTTGGCATATTTTCAACATGAAATCTTGTTGGTTTTTCAGCAATTTTTCTCGTTCCTTCACTTTTACTTGCTAACCTAAATTCTTTTACTTTTTGTATTCTTTTTATAACTTCAGGCATTTTCCTTAATTCACTTGGTTGGCATTCTCCTATCCATAAGCAATATCTTTTCTTATTATTAATAAATTCCTGTGAGCCAACCCATGGTCTAAAATATTTTTTAGATAAAGGTTCTTTTTTTATAAATTCTTGCATTTCATCTTCTGTAAATAAATAATTCCCATCATCTATTGGTTTATTGCCTATTCCTATTGGAGGAACATCACATATTGGATTTGTCCTATTTTCTATAAAAATATTTGGTGCTTCAATTAAATATCCATTTATATTATTAACTTTTTTAAAAGAATTATCATTCATATAAATTAATTTTTCATTTCTATTAAAATAACTAAATCCAACTATAATACAATGAACTGCTGCCTTTTCAGTTGCCTCACTATTCCACTTAAAAGTTTTATAAGCAAAATTTATATTTATTCCTTTTTCAAACAATAATTTCCATAAAATAACAGTTTGTTCACCTTGACAAATACTATTTGTTGAAACAAATGCTACTTCTATATTTGTATTTTTTATAAAATTTGTTGCTTTTATATACCAACCACTTACATAATCTAGATTACCTACATTTTTTATATTTTCAAATACATTTACAATATCTGACTTTTGTGTTTCATTCATAAGTCTAGCTCCTATAAATGGCGGATTTCCCATTATATAGCTTAATTTTTCTTTAGGAATTACTTCTTGCCAATTAATCATTAAAGAATTTCCTTCAATAATGTTTGCATATGACTTTAATGGTAAAAATTCTAAATTAGTATGTAAAATTTGTTCTGTTTCTTTCATCATCTGACTTTCTGCTATCCATAAAGCTGTTTTTGCAACAGTTACTGCAAAATCGTTTATTTCAATTCCATAAAACTGTTTTATAGATATTTGAATTGGAGAATTATTTTCGTCTCCTAAACTTATTTGCCCTTTGTTTAATGTTTCTATTACTTCATTTTCTAATTTTCTTAATGATATATATGTTTCTGTCAAAAAATTTCCTGACCCACAGGCTGGGTCTAAAAAAGTTAGGCTAGATAATTTTTTCTGATATTCTTCTAATTTACTTTTCCTTGTTTTTAAAGCTGTTATTTCTTTTATTTCTTGTAATTCTTCTTTTAAATTATCTAAAAATAGTGGGTCAATTACTTTATGAATATTTTCAATTGATGTATAGTGCATTCCTCCTGAACGACGTGTTTGTGGATTTAGTGTACTTTCAAATACTGCTCCAAAAATTGTTGGGCTAATTTCACTCCAGTCAAAGTCTTCGCTTGCTTTTTCTAATAACATTTGTTTTACTTTTTCATTTAATTGTGGGATTTCTATATTTTGTTTGGCAAATAAACCTCCATTTACATATGGAAAATCTGCTAGTTCTTTATCCATATATGGATCTCTATCTTCTAATTTTGTGTCTAATACTGTAAATAATTCAATTAATGCTTTTCGTAAATCTCTTACTTCAAATCTTGATAAATAATCATAAAACATTTTTTGC
This sequence comes from uncultured Clostridium sp., assembly GCA_947646915.1. Lineage (GTDB taxonomy): Bacteria > Bacillota > Clostridia > TANB77 > CAG-508 > CAG-269. The sequence goes on from CANSII010000042.1 coordinate 12,567, forward strand.
TTTCCAAATATTCCAGCATCTTCTGCATACAAACAAAATACTAGTCTAACACATAACATATTTAGGCTTTTTAATGTTTCCTCTTTGCTTGGGTCTATATAAAGTTTTAATATTTCATCATATAGTTTTCCTACTATTTCTCCTGCTTGTATTGAAACTTGCATTTCTCTTTTTAAATGTTCTTTTCCCTCATCTACTAGAAATTGCAATCTATAATACTCTTTTGGTAAATCTTTTAGTAATATTTCTTCTGGCTCTCCTGTTGGATTTTCCATATCATAAACAAGAAAGCTACTAAAATTACATGTTACTATCCATCGTGGTCTTTGTGAATATGGGAGTTCTGATGAATACCTTTTTGCCTGCTGAAATGGTGATAATAATGTTCCATCTGATTGTTTTATTGGTTTTCTTAAATCTTTATTTATTCCTTTTTGCTCTATTAATACATGTGTTGTTGGTATGTATCCATCTATAAAACTTGTATGGTCTAAATGCACCTGATCTTCAAATATTATATATTTTTCAGGTTTTTCTATTCCATAAACATTTCTTAATAATGATAACCAATATTTTTGACTTTCTCCTTTTTCATATCCCTTGTCTTTCCAATATTCTACAAATTGTTTTGCTTCTTCTACTTGTTCTCTATTTGCCATTTTTTCCTCCATTTAAATTCCTTCTTTTATATCTCGTCTCTATATTTCTGAATTTATTATAATGTTTTTTATTAAAAAAAGTCAATATATTCTACAATTTTTAAGTTTCGGTTTTTTGCAAAAATATAATATTTAGAAAAAAGATATATA
>CANSII010000043.1 GCA_947646915.1 uncultured Clostridium sp.
GTATCTCTTATTCAATTTTTTTCTTAAATTTTCCTACTAAAAGTTTATACTAACTGATATTGATTTTAATTATTTTAAATATTTATTAATACATACGATATACTTTCCCTAAGATAATTTCTAATTACACTTATACATTCAAATGCTTGTTTTTTATAAAACGTTTTTTCTTGAATGTCCCATGTGTGCAATTTCTTTAATTTCCAAATTTAAAATTTTTTCATTCATTATTCTCTTTTAATCTACAACTCAATGTAATTAAAAATAGTACTATTTTTTTCTAATATATTTTTTTCTCTATTTGTACAAGTAAAAATAATAACTTGTCTATCAAAAAAATTATTATTTAAATATAATAAAATATTTTTCAATCTCTCATCATCATAAAAAGCAAAAGTCTCATCTAAAAGAATAGGAAGCTTTTCATTTGATAAATCATCAATCATAGAAAGTCTTAAAGATAAATATAACTGATCAATAGTTCCAACACTTAATCTATTTACAGGGATATAATCACCATTTTCTAATTCCACAATTAACCCTTCATTTTCATTAAACATAACTTTATTATATTTTCCATTTGTTATTTTAGAAATATTATTAGATAGATTATTAGTAAATTTAGGTGTTATAGAATTTTTCATTGTTTCATAAGATTTTTCTAAAACTTCTTTTGCTAAATTCATACTCTCATTTAATTTTTCTAAAGTAAACATTTTTTCATTATTGTAAACTAATTTTTCTTCTATTTTTGATAAATCATCTAATTGTGGTTCAATATTTTCTTTATCTAAATTTAAAGAATGTAATTTTAATTTTTTATTATTTATTTCATTTTGATTTTTTTCAATTTCAAAATTTATATTTTCTAAATTAATTAAATTAATAAAATCATTTATTTTATTTTTTTCTAATTTATTTAAATATTTATTTTTTATTTTTTCTTTTTCTAAATTTATTTTTAGATTATAATTATTTTTTGTTTTATTTAATTCTTCATTTGCATATTTTATATTATTTTCTATTATACTTTTTTGATTCTCTAAATTAATTAATTCTACATTTAATTTATAAAAAATATCTTTTTCTATTTTTTCATTATTTTTTATTTTTTTATTTCCTTTATTTATTAATAAAATATAAAAAATTAAAAACATTGGTACTGTAAGAGAAAAAATAATATTAAAAATAAATTTTTTAATAAAAATAAATTGTAAAATATTTATTAAAATTAATATTATTAAAATAATATTTAATTTATTACTTAATTTATTTTTTTTATTTTCGTCTGTATTTTTATTTTTTATTTCTTTATTAAAAAAATCTTTATTTGAATATTTTTCAAAAATATTTTTATTATTAATTTTTATTTCTTCTATTTTATTTTTTATTACATCTATTTTTTCTAAATTTTCTTTCTTTATATTTTCTTTTATTTTTATTTTTTCATTTTCTATTTTTTCATTTTCATTTACTAATTTTATCTCTTTTAAAAAATTACATTCATTTTCTAAATTTAAAATTTGATCATTTAATATGTTTTCCTCTTCTTCAAATTCATACTTAAATTGTTTAAATTTTTCTAATTTTTCTTTTTGATCTTCTAATTCTTGTATTTCTTTATTAACTAGATTAATTGGTTTTTCTCTAGATCTTTCTGTTCCTACTTCCTCTAGTTGTCTTCTATTTATTCTATCAATAACTCGTTTAAATGAAGTACTATCATCTCCTGTTTGAGCTAAATTAGCAATTTTTTGAATTAAAATATTCTGTGTTTGATTTTCTAATTTTACTTCATTTTGATTTATTGCTAAAGTTGCTAAAAATAATTCTTCATCTATTTTAGTTTGCTCATAAAAAAATTCATTTCCTTTATTTTTATCTATATTAAATTCTTTAGAAATATCATCCATATTCTCGTTAAATATTTTTGGATTTTTTTTATTAAAATCTCTATAAATTTCATATTTATTTTTATCATCTAACTCATACTCAACTTTACCTGAAAAATCCTCTCCACTCCATGGCTTATATTTTTCATAATCTGATATTTCTTTACCCTTTTTATTTTTCGAAATTCCATAAAAAGAATTAATTAAAAAATTAATTAATGTTGACTTTCCAGTCTCATTATTTCCATATATTAAATTAATTCCATTTTTTAAATTTAATTCTTTATCTTTTAATTTCCCATATGAATTTATTTTTATTTTATTTACTTTCAAATATTTCACCTCTTAAATTTAAGTTTAGTTTTTTATAGCATAAATTTTATTATAGTAAAATGTTATATTTTTGCAAAAATCGAAGTTTAAACTAATTCAATTATTTTTTATTAATTATTCATATACTACAATATATTAAAAATATATCTAATCTAAAGCTTCAAATCCTATTTCTAAAGCCTTTTCAATAATTTGTTTTTCATCTTCTGTTAAATCTTGATTATTTAGCTTATCTAACATATCTTTAGCAAACAACCCTTTTAATGTATATTCATTTGCTATTTTTGCCAAGTCATAATTTAGTTTTGTTTTATCTTTTATTTTAATAATTTGATTATTTGTAATTAATTTATTTAATTCATATTTATTAATTTCAAAATTTCTCTTTCCAATTAAAATTATTTCAATTAAATTATTTTCTCCAAATTTTAAATCATTAATATTTTCTATTAAATCTTCTTTTGATAAAATATCTGTAATATCAAGTTCATGTAATTTAAAATTAATTTCACTTAATGGAATGAAATCCAATTTTATATCTTCTTTCTGAATTTCTCCAACAATCATTCCATGCTGTCCTATTTCATCAAATCCTAATGAAATAGTAGAACCTGGATATACTATATTTTGTTTTTCTTCATTATTATAATTAATTTTATGAATATGACCTAATGCTACATAATCAAACTTTTTCTCTTTTAATTGTTTTTTTGATATAGGATTATATTCTTTATCCTCTAAAACGCCACTATCTAATGAAGCATGCATAATTAAAATATTAATTTTATTTTCATTTTCTATATTAATTTTATCAAGTATATTTTCTTTAAAATAAAAATCATCAAAGCTAAAACCATAAATATCTGCTTCTTCTAATTCTATCTTTTCTAATTTTGATGAAAATATTTTAACATTTTTATTCCATTTAAATTTATTATAATAGGAATTCTTTATTAAAGGATCATGGTTTCCTGCTGAAATATATATATTTGTTTCAGGTATTTCCTTAAATAAATTATTAATATATTCTATTGTAGACTTCTTTATATATTTATGTTCATAAAAATCTCCTGAAATAAATAAACAATTTATATTATTTTCTTTTATATATTCAATAACTTTTTTTAATACTCTTCTTTGTTCTAATCTTTTTAAATCTCCTAAGTTTTCTTTATCAGCTAAATTAATAAAAGGACTATCAAAGTGTATATCTGCTATATGTACAAACTTCATTATTCAATATTTCCTCCTAAATTTATATTTTTGGCTCTTTAATTACAATACATAGCTAATTAAGATATATAAATATATTAATTTTTATTTGCAACATTTATAACTATGAACTGTAATACTTTTTTATTTTATAACATAAAAAAGATTTTCGCAATACATTTTGCGAAAATCTTTTTGGTAATATTTAATCACTCATTGGTCCAAATAATTCATCAAATTTAGCTTCAAGTTCTTTTTGTAAATCATATGTATCTTCACTTAAATTATTATCATCATTCAAAAAGTCTAAATTTTCAGGTAATTTTTCTTTATTATCATTAATATTATTATCATTTGATTTATTTTCATTATCATCTAAATCATCAAACAAATCATCTAATGATTCAACTTTTAAATTTTCAACATTAGCTTCCTTTTCCTTTTCAGAAACATACGGATTATATGGATTATACTTTCTCCATGTTCCTCTATCTATTTCTCCAATATCATTATGGCTAATTTCTAATCTTGCTAAATCTTTAGACATTGGATGTTCAAAATAATAGAATTTCCTTGTTTTAACTGGCTTTAGACCTTTAACAAATATTATACAATCATTCATATCCATTCTTCTTAATTCATCTGGCGTCATTAAAGCTCTTGCCATTACTTGGTCTGAAATACTCTTGCCTGTTTTATGATTTTGTTTATCTTTACTTATTGATGTACTATCTCTACCTATGGTTTTTTCACCTAATTGTTTTGAAAAATATTCTACTGTTTTATATGAGTTACTTCCTAAAAATAAGTGAGTATCACAGTTACCCATTATAGTTTCATATGATTTCTCATATACCGCTTCTAGTTGATCTACGTTTTGTAATATAACACTAAATGAAATTTTTCTACTTCTTGATGTTGAGATTTTTTTATCAAAATCTGGTATTTTTCCTATATTAGCAAACTCATCTAGTATAAAAAATGTTTGTTCTTTTAATTTTCCTCCATTTTGATCTGCAAAGTCATATAATTGCTGTATCATTTGTGAGAAAAATATTGTAAGTAAGAAATCATATGCTGTATGTGTATCTGATGATATTACATATACTGCGGTCTTTTTATTTCCTATATCTTCAAACTTTATTGTATCTGTTGATGTTAATTCTGCTATTTCTTTTGAATCAAATTTACCAAGTTTTGATTGTAACGAGCTTAGTATTGATCCATATGTTTTTTCTGGTGCTATTTCTATTGATTTATAGTTCATTCTAGCTGGGTGATCATATGGCAATTGATTCATTAAGTCTGTAAGTAAGTTACTTCCTCCATTTTTATTTGCAGCTCTTACAAGTTCCGCACAACTTGCTAAATTTTGTTCTTCTTCTGGTCTCGTTGCAATTAAATAATATATTAAAGCTTTTAATAACATTTCAGCCATATCATCCCAATATGGATCTGAACCACTATCTGATTTTTGTCCTTTTACTATTGTGTTTGCAATAACATCTACATCTAATTCTGATGATATATGCATTAATGGATTATATCCATCACTATATTGTGGTCTAACTAAATTTAATACTTTTATATCATAACCATGTTCTTTCAAATATCCTGCTGTTCTATCATATAATTCACCTTTTGGATCTGTAAATACATATGATCCTAACATTTGATACGCATTTGGTATTGAGTATGAAGCAGATTTACCAGAACCTGATCCGTCCAACAACTAATACATTTACGTTTCCTCTTTTATCTACTGGTAAGTAATTATTTTCTGCTAATATTATTCCTTTATTTTTATTTAATATTTTATATTGTTCACCTTTTTCGCTCCAGTCACTTGAACCATGTTCAATATCTACATATTCATTCTTTGGTGCTGATTTTAATAATCCTATTGTGAAAAATATTAAATACAATATTGTAAATCCTACTATTGTTGATATAAAATTTTGTGTTGCTCCATTTGCAAATATTGCTCCAATTGTTCCAAATGGATTTGTCATGTTTGGTATTATTTTTTCAAAAAATGTATTTAATGAAAATGTTCCTGTTGTTTTAGCTTGAAATACACTATATGATAATGGCGCAACAAATACTATGACTAGTATTAGCCATAGAACTCCACATATTACAAAACTTGTTTTATTCCTTTTTAATGCTCCCTTTATTTTGTAGTTCATGTTATCACCTTCTCTTTTGTTTTAAATCATTTATCTCTCTTCTTCTTTTTCTTCTTCTAATCCTCTTTGAACAAATCTATGGTTAATTGTTTCATATTCTATCTTAATCTCTTTATCACCAACTTGTCTATACCAATCGCCCTTTGGATCTCTAAATATAAAATAAGGTTTATCACTAACGTCTACAGTTGGTAAATGACTTGTTGTTGATTCTTTACTTGCATAATCCCTAACCATCATTCTATTCTTCTTATTATTCTTATTAAGATCAAGATCTATAGGGCTAATTACCCCTGAGCAAACATTTATTCTTGAACCTTCAATTTCTTTCATTAAACTTCCTCCTTAATTTTCTTTCTTGTCTCTGATTTCAAAGGCAAAATAAGATTTATTTGGTTTTAACTTACATTTTCCTCTAACTTCATTTAAATTCTCATCAAAATAAAGCATAGGTTTTATTTCTTCTGTAGTTTCAGGATCTATTACACAAATAGGTCTTTTTAAATCTGGAGTATATCTAAAATCTTTTAATTCTTTTTCATCTTCAGTGTATATACTGTCAAACTTTAGTGGCACAGGGCTTTTGCTTATTGATATTTTATCATCAATCATTACAGCAGTATTAACAACTACTCTTTCTTTTGCAAATGACAAAATTACCAATTCATCTTCCTCTGTTGGAAAATCCACAAAAAAAGTCTTTTTCTTCATTTCACCTCTAATTTCTTCTGTATAATCTAATCTATCTACTGTGTACTTAGGATATTTATCTAATAATTTTTTCGGAGTTTTTACCACTTGATATATTACAGTATTTACTCCTTTTGGATCTGTTATGCTAAAATGTTTACCTTGCCACATTTCCATTATTACACCTCACTTCTATGCCTAAATTTATAGCTATAGTTCGTCTTTTGTTACATTATATGAATGCAATTTTTATAAATAAAATTCATTCACTAACTATAATTATAGCTAAAAATTAAGCATTTGTCAATATATTTTTTATGTAAATTAATTTTTATTCATTTCTTGGATTGAATTTTGATACTTGTTTTAGATTTTCAAAAAACTCTTTTTCTTTTTCATTTAACTTTGATGGCACCATTATCTTAACTTCAGCAATCAAATCTCCTCTATCACCATTTTCCTTTTTATATCCTTTATTAGGAATTCTCAATTTTTCTCCACTTTGAATACCTTGTGGTATAAATATTTTTGTTTCTTCATCTATAGATTTAACATTTAATTTAGTTCCTAAAGCCGCTTCCCATGGTGAAATACATAAATCTGTCAATATATCATATCCACTTAATCTATAATTTTTTGAATTTTCAATATTTATTTTTATAAATAAATCTCCATTTTTTCCACCATTTTTTCCACTTTTACCTTGTCCAATAAGTCTAATTTTCTCATTATTTTTTATACCCTCAGGAATTTTTACAGAAAGCGTTTTTGTTACACCATCTATATTTTTCATAAAAATTCTTTTTTCAGTGCCAAAAAAAGCTTCTTCTAATTTAACCTGAATTTGTGTTTCCTCATCTTGTCCTCTAATTGGAGATTTATCTTCTTCCTTCTCATTTTCATCTATATTTCCTAAAAAAATATTAAAAATATTTTTCCCTTTAATTTTTTGATAATTTTTTACATTATTTTTTGAATTCCAAATTCTATCATATTTTCTTTTTGATGCAGGCTCTGATAATATTTTATATGCTTCATTTATATCTTTAATTCTTTCTTCTGCTAAAGAATTCCCAACATTTAAATCTGGATGATACTTTTTAGCAGCTTTTCTATATGCTGATTTTATTTCTTCTATTGTTACTCTACTTGTTTCTATCCCCAATAATTTATAATAATCTTTGTATATCATTTGACATCCTCCCAAAATTAGGTACACATATTATATCATATATTTAAAAAAAATCCATAGTTTTTATGGACTTTTTATTTTTATAGGTTACCATTCTCTACAATATATATATATTAAGACCAAAAGAGGCATGATTAAAAATTTATGATATTTTAGAATATTTTTAACGCCTCGTCTTTGTTCGCTCGACCAATTTGCGTTAATTATCTTTTGATTAGTGAACTGTAATTTTTACAGATCTACATTGCCAAATTTATAATTTTATCTAAAAGTTCTGAGTAATTAATACCAATATAATCAAACAACTTTGGATACATACTTATATTAGTAAAACCAGGAAGAGTATTAATTTCATTAATAAAGATATAACCTGTAGTATCTTCAATAAAAAAGTCAACCCTAGATAATCCCTTACCATCAATTGCTTTAAAAGCCTTTTTTGCAAGCTCTTGTATTTTTATTGATTGTTCTTCTGTAATGTCTGCTGGGATTAATGTTTTTGAATTTTGATTATTATACTTTGCATCATAACTATAAAATTCTTCTGCTGACTTTACCTCTCCAACACAAGAAGATATTACATCTTCATTTCCTAGTACAGCACACTCAAGTTCTTTACCAATAATTCCTTCTTCAATTAAAATTTTATTATCATATTTAGAAGCTTCTATAATAGCATTTTTTAACTCATTTTTATTTTTAGCTTTATTTATTCCAATACTTGAACCTGAATTTGAAGGTTTAACAAACATTGGAAATTTTTGTTCCTTTGAAATGATTTCTATTATTTCTTCAATATTTAATATTATTTCATTAAAACTTTTATCAATATAAATAAATTTATCGTTATATTTTCTTATGTAAATATATTTTGCTTGTTTTATTCCTGCTTTTTCAAATATAATTTTTGAATATAATTTATCCATTCCTACACTAGATGCCAAAACTTTACATCCTACATAAGGAACTTTAATCAATTCTAAGAGACCTTGAATAGTTCCATCTTCTCCATATAATCCATGTAATACTGGAAATATAACATCAAATTGTTCTAAATATATCATTATATTTTCAATTTCTTGTTTCTCCTGTAGTTCGTCTCCTTCTCTATCATTTTTTTCAATATTTAAAACTTCATACCATTTTCCATTTTTATCAATATATATTGGATATATATCATATTTTTCTTTATTTAAATTTTTTATTATTGATAAACTTGATACACAAGAAACTTCGTTTTCTGTTGACATTCCACCAAAAATAACACCTAATTTTATTTTTTCTAGTTTATTTTTCATTTCTTTCAAAACACTTCCCCCTTCGATTAAATTTTTTCTTTACTTCAATTTACTTATCTTCTGCTAAAAGTGTTTCAGCTAATTCAAAAAATTTCATTCCATTTGAAGCTTTAAATAAATAGACATCATTTTCTTTCCAAATATTTTTTATAAAATCTATAATTTCTACTTTATTCTCAAAATAATATATATTTTCTTTTTTCATCCCACTTTTTTCTGCACTTTGTACTATGTATTTTGCTAGTTTTCCTGAACATATTAAAATATCTATATTATTCTCTTTAACTTCTTTTCCTACTTTTTTATGAAACTCCTCTGAAAAATCTCCTAATTCAAACATGTCTCCTAAAACTGCAATTTTTCTATTTTTAAATCCACTTAAATATTTTAAAGAAGCTTGCATTGATTCAAAATTTGCATTATAGCTATCATTTATGATTTTTACCCCATTTTTTAAGTCTTTTATATCCATTCTTTTTTTTGTAAGTTCAAATGTCTCTATTCCTTTTTTTATTTGTTCAATATTTAAGTCTAAAAGATTTCCTACTGTTACAGCACATAAAGCATTATATACAAAATGAATTCCCCCAACAGGAACATTTATTTTAAACTTTTCTCCTTTTATTTTGCATATAAATTCACTATAATTTTCTTTTAAAATAATATCTTCTGCCATTGTGTCTGATTTATTTTCTATTCCATATGTATATATTTCTATATTCTCTTCTTTATTTTTTAAATAACAATCATGTAATAAATCATTATCATTATTTATTACTAATATTTTTTTCTCCATACCTTCAAGTATTTCTAGTTTTGCTTTTAATATATTTTCTCTTGAACCTAAATATCCTATATGTGATGTTCCCACATTAGTTATTACAGATATTGTTGGTTTTGCAATTTTTGTTAATTCACTTATCTCTCCTAAATGATTCATTCCCATTTCAATTACTGCTACTTGCTCTTCTTTTAAATTAAATATTGTAAATGGTAATCCAATATTATTATTATTATTTCCTTGCGTTTTTAATGTTTTGTACTTTTGAGATATAACATTTGCAACTATATCTTTTGTGCTTGTTTTTCCTACACTTCCTGTTATTCCTATTAATTGGAACTCTTTTTTACATAAATTTCTTTTATATTTCGCTATATCTGAAATTGCTTTTAATGTGTTTTCAACAACTATAATATTTTTATTATTATATTTTTTTATTTCTTCTTCTAATATATTTACTTCTTGAATAATTACTGTTGATGCTCCTTTTTCAAACGCTTTTTTCCATAAATCATTCCCATCAAATTTCTCTCCTTTTATTCCTATATATGTGTCTCCTTCTTTTATTATTCTTGTATCTTTACTGAATCCTTCACAATCATTTTCTTCATTTCCTGTAATTAATTTTCCTTTAGTTGCTTTTATTATATCTTTTATTTTCATTTTTTTTCACCTCATATTTTTATATATTATTCCTCAATCATTAGTGACGTTCTTTTTTTGTTTATTTTTATAAATTTTATAATATGCATAATAAAAAATCAAGATTTTTTATTAATCTTGATTTTTTATTGATATAGTTTAATTTTTTATTTTATTTCTTCTATAATTATTTTATTTTTCCATATAGTTGCATGTTATATAATCCACTACATTTTCCACTTCCATTTGGATTAGTTCCACTTTTTACATATAATCTATATCTTTTATAAGCATTTAAATACTTTAAATCTTCTATATTTTCTTTAGGGTTTGTACTTGAGCCTGTCCAATTTAGTTCTTCTATTAAATCTTCCCAATCATTTTTTTCTTCATTATATGCTTGTATTACTATAACTCTAGTTGAAATAGAACCCGATCTATTTGCAAATGTATATTTTATTTGCATTGCATATACTTCTTGAGGAAATTCATATTCTAAATAGTAATATTGCCATTGATCAACTTTTGAACATGAAAATGTTTCATCATTTTCATCAAAGGCCTTCCATGCTTTCCAATCATTGGCACTAGAGTATTCTGAATTTGTTCTAATAATCCCACCTTTTTTATCTGTATAAGTTATTACTCCATTTTGTTCACTTCTTATTACATCACTTTCTGTTATTATTGGTATTAATCCTGGTAAATTTTTCATTAATATTTCATTATTTGTAACTGTTTCAATAGATAACGCATCTACTAATCTCTTTGTAAATTCTTTATTAGAAATAATATGATTTAATGTTATTTTTTCTAAATTTGAATTAGATAATAACAATTTTTTTATATCCTCTTCCGAATTAATATCAACTCCAGCAGCTATAATTCCATATAACTGCATTTCATATAATCCACTACATTTTCCACTAGTTGAATTAGTTCCACTTTTTACATATAATCTATATCTTCTATAAGCTTTTAAATAATTTAAATTTTCTATATCTTCTTTAGGATTTGTACCTGAGCCTGTCCAATCTAGTTCTTCTGTTAAATCTTCCCAATCATTTTTTTCTTCATTATATGCTTGTATTACTATTTTTCTAGTTGAAATAGATCCTGACGCATTTGTAAATATATATTTTATTTGCATTGCATATACTTCTTGAGGGAATTCATATTCTAAATAATAATACTCCCAATTATCAACTTTTGACCTTGTCTCTGTTGATTTTTCATTATCAAAAGCTTTCCAAGTTTTATAAATATCTCTAGAATCTTCTGAATTTGTTCTTGTAATTCCTCTTTTGTTATCTGCATAAGATATTACTCCATTTTCTTCACTTCTTATTACATCATTTTCTGTTAATGTTGGAATTAATCCTGTTATTTCATTCATTATTTCTGGAGTATTTAATATATCTTTTAGTGTTATTGTCATATTTGCTTCTTTTAATAATTTTTCTAATTCTTCATCTATTTTAACGTCTTTAATTTGTGGTTTATCATTTATGTCATTATTCTCATCGTCTTTATCACTTGGATTTACTTCTTTACCATTTACCTGTATAATGTTGAAATTACTATCTATTAAATATTCATAACTATACTGTTTTAATTTTATTTTCGCATGTGTTGCTTTTTCTCCTTCTTGAACCTTCTCTAATCCGTCTTTTTGAATATACAAGTCTATATATTGTATTTCTATGTCTTCACTTAAAAAAATTTTTAATCCCTCTAATGTTATATCTTTATTTTCACTTATATTATTTGATTGGTATTCATATATTTTTGTTATTATTATTTCTCTAGCTATTCCCTCTTCTGTCTTATCTTTTGCTTCTTTCGCTCTTGCAAACAATCCATTTTCTCCTGTTAATGTTGCTAATGTTATCCCTGCTAATATCAACAATACCACAATTGTTATTACAAGTGCAATTAAAGTTATTCCTTTATTAAATTTAGAAATATTCATTCAAATTTCTTCCTTTCTATTCTTTTGTTTTTTATTATTATAATTTTAACAATTTTCTATTTTTTTGTAAATATTTTTTGAAACTTTTTGTAATTAATTTTTGATAACGTCATAGTAAGATTAATATTTGATTATGTCATA
>CANSII010000044.1 GCA_947646915.1 uncultured Clostridium sp.
ACACATTAGAATGGCTTAAAGTGAATAACAACTCTCTGTCAAACTCGCTTTATAATATATACCTTTTTTCTATAATAAAGTTTGAAAAATAAAAAACCGAAACCGAAACTAAAAAATTAATATTTATTGATTTAGAAGGAAAAATATAGTAGAATAGCATATAATAAATTTCGATTTAGGGACAGTACACCAAAAGAAAAAAAAGGAGTGAAAAATGGTAGCAGAAGTTATTATAAATAGTACAGTAAAAAAATTAAATAAAACATTTGATTATAACATACCCAAAGAGCTTGAAGATATAGTTTTGATAGGTAGTAAAGTTTTGGTGCCATTTGGTAGATTAAAAAAATTAGAAGAGGCACATGTTGTAAAGATAAAAGAAAAATCAGAATTTGAAATAAAAGACATAGCAAAAGTTGAAAATGGATTAATAGATAAGCAAATACAGTTAGCACAATGGATGGCAAAGAGATATTTTTGTAATATTTCTGAATGTATTAAATTAATGCAAACACCAGGAACAAGAACAAAAAATTTAGATAAAAGAATAAAAGATAAAAAGATAAATGTTGTTTATACAAAGAAAGACATTGAAGAGATTGACTGTGAAATAGAACAAGGTAAAATAAAATCTGAAAAGCAAAAGAAAATTTTAGAATTTGTAAAAAATAATGAAGGATGTACTATTCCTGATATAGAAGTATTTACAGATTGTTCAAGGGCAATAGTAAATACTTTGATTAAAAATGGATATTTAGAAATTATAGAGAAAAAGATTGAAAGAAATCCTTTATTAAATAAAAACATAGAACAAACAGCTAAATTACAATTAACACAAGAGCAAGAAATAGCATATAAAAAAATAGAGACAATATTTGAAGAAGAAAAATATGAACAGTTTTTATTATTTGGAGTTACAGGTTCAGGAAAAACAGAAGTATATTTACAATTGATAGAAAAAGTAATAAAAAAGGAAAAATCAGCAATTGTCTTAGTTCCAGAAATTTCATTAACACCACAAATGTTAGATAGATTTATATCAAGGTTTGGAAAAGAAGAAATTGCAGTATTACATAGTAAATTATCTGTTGGAGAAAGACATGATGAGTGGGAAAAAATAAAAGGAGGAAATGTTAAAATAGTAATTGGAGCAAGATCAGCAATATTTGCACCTCTTCAAGATCTAGGATTAATAATAATTGATGAAGAACATGATAGTTCTTATAAATCTGAGGCAAGTCCTAAGTACAACGCAAAGGAAATTGCAAAAAAAATTGCAATACAGGAAAAAATACCATTAGTTTTAGGAAGTGCTACACCTGATTTAACAACTTTTTATAATTCTAAGAATGGTAAAATTACATTATTAAAATTAACAAAAAGAGCTAATAATTCTGATATGCCAAAAGTAGAAATAATAGATTTGAAACAAGAGTTGGCAAATGGAAATAGATCTATGCTAAGTTATAGCTTATATACTTCAATAGAAAAAAATTTAAAAGATAAACTTCAAACAATATTATTTTTAAATAGAAGAGGTCACTCAACATTTATAATGTGCAGAAATTGTGGATATACTATTAAATGTAAGAACTGTAATATTAGTATGACATATCATAGTTATGAAAATAAACTAAGATGTCATTATTGTGGATATGAGGAAAATTTAGTAAACACATGCCCTGAATGTGGAAGTGATAAAATAAGATATTTTGGTACAGGAACACAAAAATTAGAACAAGAGATACTAAAACATTTCCCACAAGCTAAAACAATTAGAATGGATGTAGATACAGTAACAAAGAAAAATTCACATGAGGATATTTTAAATAAATTTAAAAATGAAGGTATAGATATATTAATTGGAACCCAAATGGTGGTAAAAGGACATCATTTTCCAAAAGTTACATTAGTAGGAGTAATTGCCGCAGATAGCTCATTAAATATAGATGATTATAGAGCAACAGAAAGAACATTTCAGATTTTAACACAAGTAGCAGGAAGAGCAGGAAGAGAAAATCTACAAGGAAAAGTAATAATTCAAAGCTATAATCCTGAAAATTTTAGTATACAAGATGCACAAAAACAAAATTATGAAAATTTTTATAGAACAGAAATTGCTTTAAGAAAACAGTTGAAATATCCACCATTTTGCGATATAATAATAATTGGATTTAACAGCATAAGCGAAGAAGAAATAAAAAAAGTTTCAAATAGTGCTTATGAATTTATAAAAAATAAGTTGAATAATGATGAATTTAAGATATTTAAACCGATGCCTTCTCCAATAGATAAAATTCAGAATAGATTTAGATGGAGAATAATTATAAAGGGTAATATGAGTGAGAATGCAAATGGAGTTTTAAATGAATTATTAAAAAATTTATATAACCAAAACTATAAAGATACAAAGATTAGTATAGATGTTAATCCAAATAATATGTCATAGGAGTATTTGTTGAAAAATAATTACAATTTTGGCTGTGTCAAAATTTAATTCTTTTCCAACTTAATTTGTGGTTTAGGGGGAATGAGATAAAAAATGGCTATAAGAAATTTAAGATTAGAGGGAGATCAGATTTTAAGCAAAAAATCTAGAGAAGTTGATATAATTGATGATAAATTACAAATATTAATAGATGATATGATTGAAACTATGCACAAATATAATGGTGTAGGATTGGCTGCTGTTCAAGTTGGAATTCTAAAAAGAGTTATTGTCATTGATTTATATGATGATAAAGGTCCAATTGTATTAATAAATCCTGTTATTTTGAAAACAAAAGGTGAACATGAAGTTGATGAAGGTTGCTTGAGTTTTCCAAATAAGTTTGCAAAGGTTTTAAGACCTCAAGAAGTTGTCGCTGAATATACTGATAGAAATGGAAAAAGAGTAAAAATTAAAGCAAAAGATTTATTAGCACAAGCAATCTGCCATGAAGTAGATCATTTAGAAGGACAAGTTTTTATGAATAAGATTTTGCCAGGAACTTTAGAATATGTTGAACAGGATTAATATTATATATAACAGTAGTAAAAGGGGGATTACATTTTGAAAATTATATTTATGGGAACACCTGATTTTGCAAGAGAAAGTTTAGAAGCAGTATATAATAGTGGACATGAACTATTGGGAGTAGTTACAAATCCTGATAAGCCACAAGGAAGAGGAATGAAAATGGTAGCTTCTCCAGTAAAAGAGTTTGCATTAGATAAAAATTTAAAAATATATCAACCATTAAAAATAAGAAATAATCAAGAGTTTATAGATGAAATAAAATTATTAAAACCTGATGTAATTTGTGTAGTTGCTTATGGAAAAATATTACCTAAAGAAATATTAAACATTCCTAAATATGGATGTATAAATGTACATGGATCTTTATTACCCAAATATAGGGGAGCTGCACCAATTCAATGGGCTGTTATTAATGGAGACAAAGAAACTGGAATTACAACAATGTTAATGGATGTTGGAATGGATACAGGTGATATGATTTTAAAAGAAAAAGTTCAAATAGGAGATGATGAAACTACAGGAGAATTATGGGGTAGACTTTCTAAACTTGGTGCAAAGCTTTTAGTACAAACTTTAGAAAAGATTGGAAATGGAACTGCTACAAGAGAAAAGCAAGGAGAAGACTTTTCTGTTGCTCCAATGCTAAATAAACAAATGTCAAAAATTGATTGGGAAACAAAATCAGCACAGGATATTAAAAACCTTGTTAGAGGATTAAATCCTATTATGGGAGCATATTCGTTTTTAAATGGTAAGAAAATTAAATTTTGGAAGGTTGATGTTGCTAAAAGTTCAGAAATTTATGGCGAAAATATGCAGGTTTTAAAAAATGGTACTGTTTTAATTTCAGATCAAAAACAAGGTTTATTTATTAAAACTAAAGATGAAATTATAAAAGTGCTAGAGCTTCAAGGGGAAAATGCTAAAAGAATGAATATTTCAGATTTTTTAAGAGGTAATAATATTAAACAATTTGAGATTTTTAGTTAACAAATTAAGAAATATAGTTTTATATATCAGCAATTTAAATAAAATGTAAATTCTTTTTAATATTATTATGATAAAACTATTGTATTTGAATAAAAAATAAAAAAAAACTCACACTAAAAAAAAGGAGTGTGAGTTTTTTATGTTTAGTGAAAAAACAGATTTAACAAAGATCAAAAGTGAAAATCAAAGTAAAACATTTAATTTTAGAACAGATTTAGCATCAGAAAGAAGAGATTTATATAAAAAAGCAAATAGCATAGAAAATGAAATTGATGGGGTAGAAAGTGAAAAAGAAGAGATAAATGAAAATTTATCAGTTGAAAGAGTTAAAATAACAAATGAACAAGGGGAAAAAGCTATTGGAAAGCCAAAAGGGAATTATATAACAATAGATATAAAAAAATTAAAAATAGCACAAGATGAAGATATACAAAAATCAGCAGAAATATTAACAAATGAATTAAAAAAAATAATAGATTTGCATATAGATAAGCAAGGTGAAATATTAGTAGTAGGTTTAGGGAATATATATGTAACACCTGATAGTTTAGGACCTAAGGTCGTAAATGATATAGAAGTTACTAGACATATAATAAATTATTTGCCACAATATGTAGAAGAAGGAACTAGGATGGTAAGTGCTATATCACCAGGTGTTTTAGGGACAACAGGTATAGAAACTGTAGAGATTTTAAAAGGTATTGTTGACAATATAAATCCTAAACTTGTTATTGTAATTGATGCTTTGGCTTCAAGAAGTATTGAAAGAATAAGTAGTACTGTACAATTATCTGACACAGGAATTGTTCCAGGGGCAGGTGTTGGTAATAAAAGAGCTGAAATTAGTGAGGCTACTTTAAATATCCCTGTTATTGCTATTCGGTATCCCTACTGTGGTGGAAACTGCTGTGCTAGTAAATGATGCTTTAAATTTATTTATTGAAAAGCTTCAAAATGAGGCCAAATCAAATGAATATTTAAATAAGTTAAAAGATGAAGATAATTATAATGAGATTAAAGAAGCTCTTTTACCTAATGATTTTAATCTGATTGTTACTCCTAAAGAGATTGATGATTTAATTGAAAATATGACTGAGATTGTTGCAACTGGGATAAATGGGGCAATGTAAAATTTTTATTAGCTTTTTCTAAAATAGAATATTAATTTTGTTTAAGTTAAAGTATTTTCAAATATTAAATTATCTAGAAAAAAGATATATTTAAAAATCCATTTAGCTAACTCATACTGGATTTGTAATTTACTTTGAAATATATATCTTTTTTCTATAATCAAATTTGTTATAATTCACAGCCTTAAAAATAGTAGTAAAAAGTGTTATAAATATAATATTTAAGATTTCCGTTCTCCAAGGCGTTTGAGATACTGAATATTCAAATTTTAGAGACACACTATAATCGCTTAAAGTGAATAACAACTAATTGTCGAACTCAATATTAAATATTATATTTATAACACTTTTTATATTAATGTTAATATTAGCTGTGAATAGTAACTCAAATTTATATAAGAATGTAAAAATTTGAAAATATGTGTTGACAAATTCATTTTTGAGAATTATAATAATATTACATTTTCATATTTTTTATAAAAATTTAATTCAAAAAAATTTAAATCGGAAAAAATCCAAAAAAGAACAAAAAATAAAAAGTGAATAAAAGGAGGAAAATTATTGAGAAAACACAAAAAGATAATAATAGTTAGTATTGCATTAATAGCAATAGTAATGTCATTTGTTGGAGGACAAGTATATGCAAAATACATGTCTAAAGTAAATGGACAAGGAACTGCAGACATAGCACATTGGAGTTTTAAGGTAAATGAACAAGAAAATAAAATACAAACAATATCATTAAAGTCGACAATAGATAATAACACATTAAAAGGTAACAAAATAGCACCAGGAACAGAAGGAAGTTTTCAAATTAAAATAGATGCAAATAATTCAGATGTAGGAATAAATTACATAATAAATTTTGAAAATGAAACATCAAAGCCTACAAATTTAAAGTTTTTGTATGATAATAAAACATATAATACACTTGAAGAACTAAAAGATAAATTGACAGGTGTAATAAATGCAAATGATAATGATAAAGTAAAAATTATTACAGTTGGTTGGAACTGGAGTTATGAAACAGGTACAACAAAAGATGAAAAAGATAAAAATGATGAAATTGATACAAGAGAGGCAAAGACATTAAATGATTATACGTTTGATGTTATTGTTACAGGAACACAGGTAGAACCGAAAGCATAAAAGAACAATCTTTTTTCTATAAAAAAACTAAAATATAAAGATTAAAGAGACAATATAAAAAATATGAAGATGGTGTATTATATAAAAGAAGAAATAAAGGAGAGAATATGAGCAAAAATAAAAGCATTAATTTAATGCCACCAATAGTAAAAAAAGGTAAAATAGATACAAATGATAAAATAGAGAAAAAGAATTATAAAATAACTACAATATTAATTATAGCATTTATAATAGTATTATTGTTGCTATGTGGATATACATTTGCAAAAGAAGTTGAAAATATAATAATAAATGGGAAAGCAGAAGTTGCAGAGCCTATATTAGTAATAGAAAATGATCCAAGTATTGATATAACAGCAACAAATAATTATGGAGAATATTGCTTTACAGTAAAAAATTATAATAAACAAAAGGGAACAGATGTAGATTTAAAATACAATATAGAAATTTTATCAAATGCAGATGAATCAATATATTTTAAATTATATGAAAATGAAAAAGAGATACCACTTATTAATAATAAATCGGATTTTATAGAAATATCTAAAAACAATAAAGAGGAAAGAAATTATAAAATTATAATTACATATGATAAGGATAAATCTTTATCAGTAACAGATATTATACAAGAAATACAAGTAAAAGTTCATACAGAACAGGTAAAAGGATAAGGTGATTAAATGAAATATAAGAAGATATTAACAACAATACTTTTACCAATTTGTTTAATTATTTTAATCATATTAATTCTAAAAAGTTTTAATCCCAAAAATCAATTTGACGATATTTTTTTTATAAAGTTTTTATCCAATATAACCAATACAAAAATAGATGAAATCCCACAAAAAACAAATAATCAGTTTATATTTAATATAAAATATAAAAATACTAAATTAAATGCTGTAAATTTGCTAGATACAACAGATAGAGAGACTTTAGTATATGAAAAAATTGCACCAGGAACTCAAGGAAATTTTAGTATTATTTTATCTAGTAATCAACAATCAAATTTTAAAATTACGTTTAAAAGCTTAAATGAAAAACCAAAAAATTTAAAATTTAGTGCATTTTCAGATGGAAAAGTAATATCATCAGAAAAAAACTCACTAGAAGAATTATCAAAAGATTTAGTTGGACAAGTAGAAAAAAATCAAATAAAAATAATCATAATTAATTGGTATTGGAATTATGAAAATTCTGAAAGTGATAATATTCAAGATACAGAAGATAGCAAAAGAATTAATCAATATCAATTTGAGATATATGCACAAGGTGAAGAACTAATAGGAGGTGTATAACATTAAAAATAAAATAATATATTTATTCTTACTAATAATATTTTTGGTATCAATTAATACAATTACAAATGCAAAATATGTAATTGACAAGAATATTTCAATTGCAAATATAAATATAGACCGAACAAAGCCAGTAATTGAAGTAATTCAAATAAAAAATACAAATAAAGGGTATGAAAAATACGCTAATAAAACACATACAATTACAGTTACAATAAAAATAATTGAAAAGAACATAAAAGAAGTTCATCTAGATAAAGAGCATATTGATTTATTTGTAGGAGATAAAAATGTAATTCCAAATAGTATCAATGTAAATAAAATTAAAGAAGATGATGAAGTATATGAATTGGTTTTTACAGGAATTAATGAAAATGGAAATTTAAATGTTAATATAAAAGAAGGTGCAGTAATAGATAAAGCTAGTTGGGAAAATGAACCAGTTAATGTAGATACACAAATAATGATTGATAATATTGCTCCTGAAGGCATATTAACAGAACAGCCAATAGATGGAGGAAAAGTAAATGCTGATATAAATTTAAGTGAACAAATTAGAAATTTAGAAGGTTGGAAATTTTCTGAAGATAAGTTAAATATAAATAAAGAGTTTACTAATAATATTTCATATGAATTGCCTATTATGGATTTTGCAGGAAATGTAACAATAATTAAAATTGATATAACAAAAGCAACATATATTAATATAAGTTATGCTTCTCATAATTCAGAGGTAGGTTGGACTTGTGGATATGGTAATTATGATGTAGCAGGAAAAAAAGCAATACAAAGAAATCCCATGTTTAAAACAGAAGCATTAGCTTTTAATATTAGTGGAAACGTTGATACAGATTTTTTACAGGCTAGAGCATTTGTATATACTCATTGGGGAGAAGGTATTATTGGAGAGTGTAATACATCAGGTTTACTTTATAATTATGGATATAACCCAAATGATGGTACATATAAAACAATGAAATCAGATGATTTAGTAACAATAGAAGGCAGAAAACATTTTCAACTAGGTGGAAGTGGTATTAATTTAGAACTAAGTACAGGTATAAATGGCGGTGAACCAATTCCATTTATTTTAGCTAGAAAATATACTTATGGAATTTCAGGAATAAATTTAAAATTAAAAGATTATTCTCAATTTTCTGTAATATATCAAATTTTAGTTAATGATGTTGGTTGGATTTCTGCATGTTCAGATGGACAAGAATGTATGTATGATCAAAAAAAGC
Source organism: uncultured Clostridium sp. (assembly GCA_947646915.1). Classification (GTDB taxonomy): domain Bacteria; phylum Bacillota; class Clostridia; order TANB77; family CAG-508; genus CAG-269. The sequence goes on from CANSII010000044.1 coordinate 8,831, forward strand.
CAATGTCTGCGTTTAGAGTTGCTTTAGTTCCAAAGTCTGAAAAACAATTTGTTTTAGATACTTGGAATAAAGATGTTGGTACTTTTAACATAAAATAAATTAAAATGGGATTAAATTAAGACTTTTTTAATCCCATGAGTTTTTATAAAATTAAAGTTAATAGAAGAAAGAAGGCAATATAAAAAATTTTTAAGTTTCAGCATTTTGCAAAAAATATATTATATAGAAAAAAGATATATATTATTCAGCTCTGTTTTCCAAGGCGTTTAAGATATTGAACATTCAAACTTTAGAGACACACTATAATAACTTAAAGTGAATAACGACTCACTGTCAAACTCGCTTTATAATATATATCTTTTTTCTATAATAAAGTTTGAAAAATAAAAAAACGAAACTTAAATATAAAAAATATTTAATTTTCGATTTTTGAAAAAATATAATATTTAGAAAAAAGATATATATTTTGCAGTTCCGTTTTTCAAGGCGTTTAAGAAACTGAAAATTCAAAGTATATAAACACACTATAACAGGTTAAAGTGAATAACAACACAGGTCAAACTCACTTTGAAATATATATCTTTTTTCTTTTATTAAATGTATAAAAGAAAAACACCGAAACTTAAATAAAAAAATTTGTATTGACAGAAGTAATGGAAATATATATAATTAATTTACTAAAGTTTATATTGGGGTATCGCCAAGCGGTAAGGCATCGGACTCTGACTCCGACATTCCTGTGTTCGAATCACAGTACCCCAGCCAAACTTATATAATAAAAACAACAATTGTCAAAACTTTATGCAGTACTATAATTATATAGTATTAACAACATAAATTTTATAACTACAAGAAAGTAACACAGATTTAAGTAAATATAAATTATCACTACTAGAATTTTTATCAATAAAATCTTTTTTAGTAAAAGTACACAATAAAGCTTCTTCAAATAATTTACAAAATTTATCATAAGCATTTTCAACAGTAGAATCAATTATTGCAATATCAATCAAATTTTTAATTTCTTGCATACTATAAACTTGTTTTAGAACACAAATTGCAAATAATTTAGCAATTTGAACTTTAGAATATTGTTTTTTTATAGGTGCTTCAATCAAATCATTTTTTACATAATTATTAATCATAGTTTTTGTCAAAAGTTCATTTTCTCCTTTTTTGTAATCAATATTTGGAAAAATATATGGAGATAAACAATCATTAATTAAATTTACAACTTGATCTAAATATAAATTTATATTAGGTAATTCTTTCCATCTAGGAATATGAAAATTTTCTATTGAAATTTTAATTTTATTATTCATAAACGTCTCCTTAATATTAATCATGCTCATTCTATACTATAATAGCATTTATTGAATGTTTAGTCAATAAATTGACATAGTTAAGAATAAATGATAATCTAGTGTTACAAACTAGATAAGGAGGAGATATAAATGAGAGGTATAAAAGTTGGAAATAAAATGTCTAAATATCCAATAATTCAAGGAGGTATGGGAGTTGGAGTTTCTATGCATAATTTAGCAGGAAATGTTAGTAAAGAAGGGGGAATAGGAATTATTTCAACAGCAGATATTGGATATCAAGAAGAAGATTTTGAAAAAAATCCTATAAAATCAAATTTAAGAGCAATTGGAAAAGAGATACAAAAAGCTAGAAGTATTGCAGGAGAAGATAAAATAATTGGAGTAAATATAATGGTAGCATTAAAAAATTATGCAGATATTGTAAGAGAATGTGTAAAACAAAAAATAGATTTAATAATATCAGGAGCAGGAATACCAAAAGAACTTCCTGAATATGTGCAAGGAACTGACACAAAAATTGCACCAATTGTATCATCCCTTAGATGTTGCAAACTAATTGTTGAACATTGGATAAAAAAATATAATTACATTGCAGATATGATAGTAATTGAAGGACCAGAAGCAGGAGGACATTTAGGATTTAAAAGAGAAGAATTAGAAGAAGATGTGAAACCTAAATTAGAAGATATTACAGTAGAAGTAATTAATTATATAAAACAAATAGAAATGAAAACAGGAAAGAATATTCCAGTTATAGCTGCAGGCGGAATTTGGGATTCAAAAGATATAAAAAGATTTTTGAACTTAGGTGCTAGTGGTGTTCAAATGGCAACTAGATTTGTTGCTACAAATGAATGCGATGCTTCAATAGAATTTAAAAATGCCTATATTAATGCTAAAGAAGAAGATATTAAAATAATTAAAAGTCCTGTTGGTATGCCAGGAAGAGCGATTAATAATAATTTTATAAAGAAAATAGAAAAAGAAAATTATAAAATAAATAGATGCTATAATTGCATAAAAACATGTGATGTTTTAAAAAGTCCTTATTGTATTACAAAAGCATTAATAAATTCAGTAAAAGGAAATATAGATAATGGTTTGATTTTTTGTGGTAGTAATGTTGGAAAAATAAAGCACATTATTTCAGTTCATGACCTGATACAAGAACTAGTTTGTGAATTGTAATACTGAACATTTAAATCTTAAGAGACACTATAATGACTTAAAGTGAATAACAACATACTGTCAAACTCGCTTTATAATATATATCTTTTTTCTATAATAAAGTTTGAAAAATAAAAAACCTAAACTTAAATTAAATATTATTTAAGTTTAGGTTTTTTGCAAAAATATAATATTTAGAAAAAAGATATATATTTTTCAGTTCCGTTTTCCATGGCGTTTAAGAAATTGAAAATTCAAAGTATATAAACACACTATAACAGGTTAAAGTGAATAACAACTCAGGTCAAACTCACTTTGAAATATATATCTTTTTTCTATTATTAAATGTATAAAATAAAAACAACGAAACTTAAATTAAATGTTAGTATAAACTTTTAGTAGGAAAATTTAAGAAAAAAATTGAATAAGAGATA
>CANSII010000045.1 GCA_947646915.1 uncultured Clostridium sp.
TTCTAAATATTATATTTTTGCAAAAAACCGAAACTTAAAAAATTTTTATATTTAACTTTCGTTTTTTTATTTTTCAAACTTTATTATAGAAAAAAGATATATATTTCAAAGTGAGTTTGACCTGAGTTGTTATTCACTTTAACCTGTTATAGTGTGTTTCTATACTTTGAATTTTCAGTTTCTTAAACGCCTTGGAAAACGGAACTGCAAAATATATATCTTTTTTCTAAATATTATATTTTTGCAAAAAACCGCAAATTAAATATTTTTTTATTTCGGTTTTTGTTTGGCTATTTTTTATTATGGATATGGATTTATGATTATTTATTATATTTTTTTATAAAAAATACATAATAGTATTGAAAGTATTTACTTAATTTGATACAATAATCAAAATTATTAATTAAGGAGGAATAATTATGAAATATGTATGTACAGCTTGTGGATATGTTTATGATGAAGAAGTTGAAGGTGTTAAGTTTGAAGATTTACCAGAAGATTGGACTTGTCCTTTATGTGGTGTTGGTAAAGATTTGTTTGAAAGAGTAGAAGAATAGGTGATATAAAGTGCATTGTACAAGAATAATAAATGAAGATTTATTTTGGGTTGGTTCAGAAGATAGACGTTTGGCTTTATTTGAAAATCTTTTTCCAATTCCAAGAGGAGTTGCATATAATTCGTATTTAATAAAAGATAAAAAAAATGTATTAATTGATACAGTTGATTATTCTGTAGGTAGACAATTTTTAGAAAATTTAAAATATTTATTAAAAGATGAAAATTTAGATTATTTAATAATAAATCACATGGAACCAGATCATTGTTCCCTTATTGAAGAATTAACATATAAATATCCTGAAATGAAAATTATATGTAACAACCAAACTATAAAAATGTTAAAACAATTCTACAATTTTGATGTGGATAGTAAAGTGGAAGTTGTAAAAGAGGGTCAAACATTCAAAACTGGAAAACATGAATTTCAATTTATTATGGCTCCAATGGTTCATTGGCCTGAAGTAATGGTTACTTATGATATAACAACTAAAACATTATTTTCAGCAGATGGTTTTGGTTCATTTGGCTCATTAAATGGTAATCTTTTTAATGATGATGTAGATTATGATAAAGATTGGCTTCCTGATGCTAGGCGTTATTATACTAATATTGTTGGAAAATATGGTTCTCAAGTTCAAAATTTACTAAAAAAGGCTTCTAGCCTAGATATCCAAATGATTTGTCCATTACATGGTTTAATATGGAGAAGTAATTTACCTTATATTTTAGATAAATATGATAAATGGAGCAAATATGAACCTGAAGAACATAGTGTTTTATTAATTTATTCTTCAGTTTATGGAAATACTGAAAATGTTGTAAATACACTTTCAAATTATTTAGGAGAAAATGGAATAAAAAACATGGCTGTTTATGATTCTTCTAATACTGATGTATCTTATTTAGTTTCTGAAAGTTTTAAATATAGCAATATTGTAATTGCTGCAACAACTTATAATTTAGGTTTATTTCCAGCTATTGAACATTATTTGTTAGATATTAAAAGACAAAATTTACAAAATAGAACAATTTCTATTATTGAAAATTCAACTTGGGTTCCAGGAATTGTTTCAAAAGAGATAAATAAAATTTTATCTGAAATGAAAGATATTGAAGTTTTAAAAAATTCTTTTTCTATAAAGTCTTCTGCTAAAGATAATGAATTTGAATATATTAAATCTATAGGAGATGAAATTATAGAAAGTTTGAAGAATAAATAATTTTTAAAAATCGTTACTATTTAATATTAATTTATAATTAATTTAAAACCATTAACTATAAACATTTTTTTGTTAATTGTTAATGGTTTATTTTATATACATACGATTTCTCATTTTAAAAAATCATTATCTTGTAACAATTTTTTCACAAAAATTTCACAAACCTATTGTATTCTAGTATAAAATTAGGTTATCATATAACTATAAATTTAAAAATATTAGGAGGCAAAAAAATCATGGAAGAAAATCAAAATAAAGAAACAAAATTCAAAGCAGTTCCTGTAACAGGTTCATCATCATATAATAAAACACACAAAACATCATCAGGATTTGGAAAAAGTGTACTATTACCATTTATTAGTGGAGTTTTAGGATGTTCATTAGTAATTGGGGCTTGTTTTGGAGTACCATCAATAAAAGAAAGAATAATTGGAAATAGTACATCTGAAATTAGTACAACAAATAACAATACAACTCAATCTGATGGATATGTACAGCAAATTGCTTTATCAAACTATTCAGATACAGCTGTATATGTAGCAAATAAAATATTACCATCAATAGTTGGAATAAAAATTGAATACACAATAAATGCAACATCATTTTTCGGTAGAACAGGGACATCTACAGCAACAGCATCTGGATCAGGAATTATAATTAGTGAAGATGGTTACATTTTAACAAATAACCATGTTGTATCATCAACTTCTTCAGAATCAAACTCATATTACCAAATTTCAGAAGCAAAAAAAGTCACAGTAACTTTATTTAATGATGAAACAGAATATGAAGCAAAAATAGTTGGAAAAGATGAGCAAACAGATCTTGCAGTTATAAAAATTGAAAAAGATAATTTAACTAAAGCTGATTTTGCAGATTCAGATGATGTAAAAGTTGGTGAATTTGCAATGGCTGTTGGAAATCCAATAAATATGGATAGTACTGTTACAACAGGAATTGTCAGTGCTGTTAATAGAAAGATAACCGATTCAGAAGGAAAAACATTTACATGTATTCAAACAGATGCAGCTATAAACTCAGGCAATAGTGGTGGTGCATTAGTTAATAGTGAAGGTAAAGTCATTGGTATAAATACATTAAAACTTTCAGGAACTGGAATTGAAGGTATTGGATTTGCCATTCCTATTAACTCAACTACAGATATTACATCTCAATTAATTCAATATAGTAAAGTTAAAAGACCTTATATAGGTATATCTGGAATTAATTTAGATGATGAAACTGCAAAAAGATATAATCTTGTAATTGGTATATATATAAAAACTGTAGATAATTTTTCTTCAGCTGAAAAAGCTGGTCTAAAAGCTGGTGATGTTATAATTGAAGCTAATGGAAAAACTATTAAAACAATGGAAGAATTAAATGACATAAAAAACTCACTTAATATTGGTGATGAAATAAAATTAAAGGTAAATAGAAATGGAAATGATAAAGAAGTTACTTTAACTTTAGGAGAGCAACCATAAAACAACTAATATTCACTTTTAATTCACACAATGGACAAACTTCATTATTATAATACAATCATAGTTAGAAAACTTTAAAATTTTTATAATAACAAGAGTTATCTAACTAAACAATTTTCTTTAAAAAAAAGAAAAAACATCCCCTTTTATTTTCAAAAAAAGATAGTTCTAAGAACTATCTTTTTTTAATCATGTCTTTTTTGTTCTAAAATTTATTAAAGCTGAATAATATTAATTTGAAAAATTTCATATTATTACAGCTTTTATTATTTTCACTATATTATTACTAAATCCATCTCACTTGTAATATCATTATTTCCATATGGATACAAAATATATAAATTATTATCATGCACAAAAAACTCTATAGAATTTTCAATTTTATAAATATCACTATCAACATCACGAGTAAAAACATTATAGCCTAAATCAATTAATGCCTGTGCTTTTTCTTCCTCAGCTTTAATATCACTCTTTATCTTATTCTGAACATCATTTTTATCTAATTCATAAATTTTTAAAACATCCTCTAAAGTTAGTTCTTTATTATTTTCTAAATTAAAATTAAAAGTTTGAACTATTACTCTTTGAGCAGTTGCATCTTGTTTTAAATTTGAATAAATCACTAAAGTTAATATATTATTTTCTATATAAGACATATATTTTACTGAATAAATTGTATTTTTATTTGTACTATTTGTTACCTCTTCTGCTTTTGCTTGAAATGTTTTAATAATTTCTTCATTATATTTTTCAATTGTGCTGTTTTTAATATTTATATATGGAATTTTTACGTCTAATTCATAATGTTCATTACTTTCAGTCTTTTCATAAGAACTATATACTATATCATTATTTTCATTTATTTTTTTTGCTTTATATTCACTTTTATTATTAAAATTATTATTAAATAATGTCATAAAATTTGTTTTTAATTCCAGTTCTTCTTGCTCTGTCTTTTTTACAAGTTTATTTATTCCAAACATGTTATTTATAATATCATCACCTAATATTTGTATCCCAATTACTACTATTATTGCAAAAATACATACAAGTGCTACTATAGAATATATTATTATTGCATTTTTACTTAGCTTCTCTTTTTCTGGTAAATTGACATTCATTCTATTCTCCCTTCTTTTGTATTTATTTTCAATAATAGTATAACATGTTGATTTATTATCGTCAAATATTGTATAATTTAAGTTTCGATTTTTTATTTTTCAAACTTTATTATAGAAAAAAGATATATATTATAAAGCGAGTTTGACAGTAAGTAGTTATTCACTTTAAGTAATTATAGTGTGTCTCTACGGTTTGAATGTTCAGTATCTTAAAACGCCTTGGAAAACAGAGCTGAATAATATATATCTTTTTTTAAATATTATATTTTTTGCAAAAAGTCGAAACTTAAGAAATAGTCAAATTTTATTGACTATTTCTTAAGTTTGAGGTATTATATATAATATGAATTTTATAAAGAAAGAGGAATTAGAAAGTTATGATATGTTCAGAATGTAATAAAAATCCAGCAATACTTTTTTATGAAAAAATAGATAATGGAAAACAAAAATTAGAAGGACTATGTTATGATTGTGCAAAAAAGAAAGGCATAGATGCAACAGAAGTAATAGCAAGACAACAAGATGTATTATCAAAAGACAAAATAAACTTTGCAGACATGAATAAGCAATTGGAATCTATATTCAAAGATTTTGCACAAAATATAGATTTAGAAGATTTAGAAAAAATAGATGGAGCCATTACATTTGGTACTTCTGAAGATGGCAACGAATATGATGAAGAAAGTCCAAAAATTGCAGGAGCAGCAATCCCTTTAGGCTCAATATTTTCAAACATATTTTCAAGACAAAAGCAAGACTCTCAGGAATCTGAAAATTCTCAAAATAATGACAATAGTGAGAAAAAGAAAATAAAAGTTGAAAAAAAGAAAAATGTAAAACAAAATAAAAAGAAAAAATATTTAGATACATATGGAACAAACCTTACAATAAAAGCCAAAAACAATGAATTAGATTTAGTAATAGGAAGAGATAGAGAAATACAAAGAATAATACAAATTTTAAATAGACGTTCAAAAAATAACCCTTGCTTAATAGGAGAACCTGGAGTTGGAAAAACTGCTATAGCACAAGGATTAGCCATAAAAATTGCCAATCAAAATGTTCCAGCAAAACTATTAAATAAAGAAGTTTACCTTTTAGATATGACATCAGTAATTGCAGGTACACAATTTAGAGGTCAATTTGAATCTAGAATGAAAGGAATTATTGACGAATGTAAAGAATATGGAAACATCATTTTAGTAATTGACGAAATTCATAATATAATTGGTGCTGGTGATGGTGAACATTCAATGAACGCAGCAAATATATTAAAACCTGCACTATCTAATGGAGAAATTCAATTAATAGGAACTACAACTTTAAAAGAATATAGAAAATATATAGAAAAAGATTCTGCTTTAGAAAGAAGATTTCAACAAGTATTAATAGAAGAACCAAACATAGAAGATTCAATTGGAATTTTAGAAGGTATCAAAAAATATTATGAAGAATATCATAAAGTAAAAATATCAACAGATGTAATACGTCAAGCCGTTATTATGTCCGAAAAATATATTCATGACAGATTTTTACCCGACAAAGCTATTGATATTCTTGATGAAGCATGTTCTAGAATAAATTTAGAAAATAAAGATTTATTTAAACTTGAAGTTTTAAAAAGAGATTTAGAAGCTGTTCAAGCAGAAAAGGAAGAAGTTGCTGGAGCAGATACAACAGAAGATTATCAAAAAGCAGCAGATTTAAAAACTAAAGAGTGCCAAATTATGGAACAAATTGATAAACTTGGCAAAAAAATGAAAATGAAAAATCTTACAATTCAAGATATTGCTACTGTAATTGAAAATTGGACAAAAATTCCTGTTAAAAAAATAACTGAAGAAGAGACACAAAAACTTTTAAACTTAGAAACAAATTTACATACAAGAATTATAGGTCAAGATGATGCAGTTAGCAGTGTTTCTAGAGCCATTAGAAGAAACAGAGCAGGACTTCAAAATGAGAAAAGACCACCTTCATTTATATTTGTTGGACCAACAGGAGTTGGAAAAACGCAGCTTGCAAAATCACTAGCTTATGAAATGTTTGGAACAGAAGATTCTATAATAAGGGTTGATATGTCTGAATATATGGAAAGTCATTCTACATCAAAATTAATAGGAGCACCTCCAGGTTATGTTGGTTATGACGATGCAGGTCAATTAACAGAAAAAGTTAAAAGAAGACCATATTCAATTATACTTTTAGATGAAATTGAAAAAGCTCATCCTGATGTATTTAATATTTTATTACAAGTATTAGATGATGGAAAACTTACAGATTCTCAAGGAAATACTGTTAGTTTTGCAAATACAATTATAATTATGACATCAAATGCAGGTTCAAATTTAAATAATAATTCAATTGGATTTGGTAAACAAACAGTTGATAAAGGAAAGATTGAAGATAGTCTAAAACAAGTATTTAGACCTGAATTTTTAAATAGAATTGATGAAATAATTGTATTCGATTCTCTAAATCAAGAACAATTATTACAAATTGTAAATTTGATGTTAAAAGATACTATTAATGCATTAAAAGAAAAAGACGTTTCTTTTGAAATTACAGATATTGCAAAAAAATTCATTTTAGAAAAAGGTACTAATATTAAATTTGGAGCTAGACCTTTAAGAAGGGCTATTCAAAGATATCTTGAAGATGAAATTTCTGAAAAAATATTAAAAAGTGAAATTGTTAATGGGCAAACTGTTAAAATAGATTTAAAAGATGATAATCTTGTTTTTGAAGTTAAATACTAGAACAAATCGGAAAGCTAATAAAATTGTAGTATGTTAATTAAAACTATACATTTTAATTAATAGTAAATTATAAATAGCAAAGCTTTCCGTAAATTTGTTCTTGTGCCAAATTTCTGAAAGAAATTTGTGTACAATATATTTTATATAATAGAAAGTAGTATGACTTTCCTATTATATAAATAATTTTTAGTAACAATGAACGGAGCGAATTAAAGTGAAGAATAAAATATTTAAATATATACCAAATATACTAACTATTTTTAGATTTATATTTATACCAATAATCATATATTTTATATTTACAGGAAATTATATATTAGGATTCATATTTTTTACAATTTCAGGAATAACTGATATTTTAGATGGCTTTATTGCTAGAAAATACAATCTAATTTCTAATTTTGGTAAATTAATGGATCCTTTAGCTGATAAATTAACACAAATTTCTGTACTTGCTTCTTTAGTATTTGTTAATATTATTCCTGTTTGGATTTTAGCTATTGTAATATTAAAAGAGTTGATTATGGTTATTGGTGCATCTTTCCTTTATGGCAAAGATGTTGTAGTTTATAGTAAATGGTATGGAAAATTAGCTACTGTTTTATTTTATTTAGCAATTGTTATTTCTCTTTTTACCAAGCAGTTTGAGGTTACTGAATTTTGGGTTGATTTTAGTATGATAATTTATTGTATTGCTGTAATTTCAACTATCTTTTCTCTTATAATGTATATTAAATACTTATATCAAGATGGCTTTATTGATAAAAGTGATTTAAGCAAAGAAACTCAAAAAAAATAATGTCCAAAGGGGATGTTTCCTTTTGGGCATTTCTTTATATATTTATTTTAACTCATACATTTTTCCTTTGTTCCAATATCCTTTTCAGAATATTCTCCTGGTTTTAAGCCTAATCTTGTTTTACTATAAATAGCTAGAACAATAACTAAAATTGTTGTAAAAATACCTATTAATAATAAGGCATTTTGTAATGATGTAACTTTTAATATTGCAGAAGCAATAAATCCAAGTATCATTGATAAGGCATTGGCCAATATACCATTCACTGAATAAATCTTTGGTAATACTTTACTATTTGAAAAATTATTCATATATCTTTTTTTCAAAACCTGAAACATTCCTTTTGCATATGCCCTTGCAATAAACACAAATGTTACAATCATTAATTGTATTTCAAATGGAATTTTTAATATTGTACATATACCTAATACTATACTTCCAATTGTCATAATTAATCCAATATATGTTAATGAATGATTCTTAAATTTTTTATTAAAATCACTAGACTTTGTTGCAAACACTCCTACTAACATTTGAAATCCTGCTAAAATAAAACCTATATAATAAGATGGAATATTTAATTCTTTAAGCAATGTTTCTTGACATGTAGCAAAAACAGAAACTATTCCCCATAAACATGCTAGCATAATCATTAGTGTTCTTAATCTCCTCGAATGTATTATAAAAGAAAAACCATCAAAGCAATCTCTTATAGATTGTTTAAAACTTTGTTTTGAATTATCTTCATTATTATTTTTACTGCTTAATATTTTTTCAATATCAATAAAATTTAAAGAAATTATAAATGCAAATAAATTTGAAGCTAAACAAAGAAATATTGGAATATATGGATTTATTGCATAAAAAAATCCTGATATTAATGTTGATATAGCTCCTACAAAGCAAAATTTTGAATATCCTCTACTATCAATTTTAGAAAAAATTTCTGCTTTTCTCTCAGATTGTGGAACTGACACATTTAAAAAGCTTGATTCTGAAATACCTTTTGACGAAAATCCTATTGCACTTACAACTTGTGCTGCTATTAACCATGCAAAATTAGGACAATATAATATAAAAATCATTGCAATAAAATTTAATAACTGTCCTATTACTATACTTTTCTTTTTACCTATTTTATCAACTATTATTGAGCAAAAAACTCCAAATACCATATATACAAAAGAATATATTGAATCTAATAATACTATATCTGCTGGTGATATATTTTTTACTTGTGTTAAAAATAATATTTTTACGCCATAATAAAATATCCAATCTAGTCCTATCATCTTATATATCGGATATAATTTCATATTATTTTTTCTAATTTGTGCAATCTTCTTCTCTTCTTTGTCTTTAGTTTCTATCATTTTAATCTCTCCATAAATCTTCTACTTTAATTTTTTCTTATATTATCATAGTCTTTGGAATAGACCATCCTCTTCTTTATTCATAATCTTCTATTATTTGATTTAGTTGTTCTTTCCCATTTACCCTAATCCCCTTTTCTATTTCTGATTTATCTGTATCAGTTAAATAATCAATAGAAATCTCAGTATTCTCATATAATTCTTCTTCATTATTTTCATTTACTCTATAAATAGAAATTTTACCTTCATTGTTTCTTATAACAAAATGTTGACCACACTCATCGCTATACTCTCTAAATAAAATAATATTTAAACTTGAAAATTTCTCTATTCTCCACCCTGCATATTGATTTTTTAAATCCTCTTCTGTCTTATTTACCAAATTCTTTGGAATATCTATATATTCATTTATTGTATGATTACATCCTTCATAATATTTTTTTAATGTTACTAAACAGTTTGGTGAAATTTTTTCTTTTTCTGAATTTGTTTCTATTATTTGTGTTATATCTTCTTCATTTATATTTTCCCATTCCTCAACACAATCATCAGTTACTTTTTGTGATATTTCATTTATTGCATTTTCTACTATATTATTTTCATTCTTATCATCTTTGTTAAATATAATAAATCCTAGTATTACTCCAATTACAATTATAGATATTATTATAATTATCCAACTTTTTTTCATTATAAATCCTCCATAAATAATTTTAAAATATATGGTTATAATTCACGACCAAGATTATCATTAATATAAAAAGGATATCAATATAATATTTAATATTGAGTTTGACCATGAGTTGTTTTTCATTTTATGAAATTATAGTGTGTATATAAAATTTGAATGTTTAGTATCTTAAACGCCTTGGAAAATTAAAATATTAAATAGTATATTTATATCCTTTTCTATACCTATTTTTAAGACTATGAATTGTAATAACATATAATTTATTTAAACATTTTTTTACAATAATGCTATTTTCTTTTATTATTTACGGATTTTTCCTTATTTATACATAAAAAAACTGAAAGTACCTCTATCTTTAGGTTATTTTCAGTTCTTAATATTATTTATTGTTGAGCATATGGTAATATTGCAATATGTCTAGCTCTTTTAACAGCTGTAGTAATATCTCTTTGATGTTTTGCACAACATCCTGTTGTTCTTCTAGGTAATATTTTACCCTTATCATTAACAAACTTCTTTAATTGATCTAAATTTTTATAATCTAATTCAAAATTCTTATCGCTACATAATACGCAAACCTTTTTTCTTTGTTTTCTGAATTTTGGATTATAATCTTCATCATAATTTTTATTATTTCTTTTATTTTGTTTTTTATCAGACATTTTATTTCCCCCCTCTCAATAATTATCCTTATATAAAATTCTCAAAACTTATAAAATTTTCAATTTAACATAAATTAAAATGGTAAATCATCTGATGATGTTTCAAAATCTGATCCCATATCTCCTGGCATTGTATTTCCAAAAGTGTTTTCAAAAGTACCTGCTCCCATGTCTCCTTCTCTTTTGCTGTCTGCAAAATATGCTTCTTCTGCAACTACTTCTGTTATGTAATGTTTTACTCCTTGATCATCATCCCATGTTCTTGTTTGAATTCTACCTATTACTCCAACTTGTTGACCTTTTTTAAAGTATTTACTACAAAATTCTCCTAGTTTGCTCCAAGCAACTATGTTTATAAAATCTGCTTGTCTTTCTTCTCCTTGTCTTGCAAATCTTCTGTTTACTGCTAAACTAAAAGATGCTACTAATGTATTATTTGTTTGTGTATATCTTACTTCTGGGTCTCTTGTAAGTCTTCCCATTAATATTACTTTGTTCATAAATTATCATTCCCTTCGTTCTACTCATTATAAAATAATTTCTTATTTTATAAATCTTTACTTTAATATGTGGTCCCCAAATTTTTTATTTTTTCTTAAATTAGTCTTTTCTTACAACAATGAATTTTATTATGTCATCTGTAATTCTGTATACTCTCTCAAGTTCTTTTATTGAATCAGGGTTTGCTTCAAAGTTAAATAACATATATGTTCCTTCTTTGAATTTTTTGATTTCATAGGCTAATCTTTTTTTACCTAAGTTTTCAACTGATTCAACTTTTCCATTTTCATTTATTAATCCTGTAAATTTTTCTTCTAATGCTTTTATTCCTGCTTCATCAACATTTGGATTAACAATGATAACACTTTCATATTTGTTCATTATTTTCACCTCCCTATGGATTTTAAAACCTAACTTTTTAGTTAAGTAGAGATTCTATTTTGCTATTTTATCACATTTTTTTCATTTTTGCAATCAATTTCTAAAAAAACTTTTTAGTTGAAAATTGCAATATTAATTGCACGCTTTTTTCTTAAAAATTAAAAATCTTTAA
>CANSII010000046.1 GCA_947646915.1 uncultured Clostridium sp.
AAAACTTTTTAGAAAAAATAGAAAATATCTTAAAAGAAAATACTACAGAAACAATAGTAACAAAACTAAAAAAAGACGAAGAGAAGATAAATAAAAAACTTACTAATCTATTAGAACTAAATTTAGAAGGTAAAATCAATAAAGAACAATATACAGAAAAATTTGATAACTTAAATGTAGAATTGCTTAAAATAGAACAAAAAATAGAAAGACTACTAAAAGAAACAAACAGAACAGAAAGTATTAAACTAAGATTAAACAAGTTTAAAAGTTTATTTAAAAATATAGATATAATGCCAAAATTTGATAAAGATGTGTTTGAATGTTTAATTGATAAAGTAATAATTGGCGAAGTAGCAGAAGATGGAGCAATCAATCCTTATACAATAAGATTTATATGTAAAAATGGAACAGAAATAAATTGCAAAGATAAATTTACTGCTACAAGCAATAAACAATATTCAAACAATACTGCAACCAGAGAGAAACAACACATGTGGAGTGTGTGGCAGTGCTACAATTAAAACAAGACAGCTAATACTTGATTTTGATATGTTTTCAGAGATTATAACTTTTGAAGAAAAGGGCAGATTTGGAAAAGAAAAACATCAAAATTTAGGTGTGAAAGTTAAAGTAGTTACTTAAGTGGTAAGTGGAAACACATAAATTGATTTTTAGAAAATAGGGAAAAGTGTTTGAAATACTGAAAAATTTGAGATTGTATCTATGGTAAGCAGAACATGTATAGGTTATGCTGATAAGTAGATATGAGACAAAACTAGGTATTTGAAGTGCTAGAAAGAATTTATTAAAATAAGTTATAGAGAATCTTTATAAAATTAGGTGTCAGTAGATATGAGCTGATGTCTATTTTTTTATAGGTCAAAATTTTAAAATATTTGACATATAACATTTGCAATCCAATTTTAATCTCCAATAAAAGCCATTTCAAGAGTAAATAAACTCGTTATCACTCGCTCTTGACATTATTTATATTGGAGATTTTATAGCACTTAAGCAAATGTAAGGATAAATATGTTTTGTAAATATTGCCAAAACACTATAAAAAATTGTAAAGTTGTGATATAAATTAGACATAGAGGATTATATAGATTTACAAGGAGAGTGTAAAATGCAGAAAAATTATAAAAGAATGGAGCATAATGAATTTTTACAACATATAGACAAATTATGCGACCATTTAAGAAAATATATTCAAGATAATAAAATAAAAATAGATTATATATGTCCTGTTTTAAGAAGTGGTGCAGTACCAGCAACATATATTTCTAATAAATTAAATATAATAAAATTTTTGCCTATGCAAGTTAAACATATAGCTTATAAAAATGGAGAAAATAAAATTGAAATGATTTTTAATCCATTTGAGTCAATAGAAATAGATAAAAAAGAACCAGTATTTTTAGTGGTTGAAGCAATGCATAGTACGGGAACAAGTGTAGAGATATGTATAAATGAAATAAAAAAGAGATATAAAAATGCCAAAATATTATATGTTTGCTTAACAAAGGAATATGGTAGTAGAGATTTTAAAGATATTGCAGAATATGAAGATGTAGCATTTTATTATAATGGAAATAATGAATTTAGCAAAGAAAAATGTAAAGAGTTAAACGTAGAATACTTTTATCCTTTATTTCTTTGGGAAGATTTACAAACAGAATTAGAACATCCAGATGATTTAGAAGATAATATATTTTTTTAATGTGGGAGAGTAATAATGGAATACATAGATATATTTGATGAAAATAATAATCTTATTGGAGAAATAAAAGAAAAAACAAAAGCACATGAAGATGGTAATTTCCATAGAACTGCACATATTTGGATTATAAATGACAATAATGAATTATTGTTACAGAAGAGAAGTGCAAGTAAAAAAACACATCCTAATTGTTGGGATATATCAGGAGCAGGACATATTAGAGAAGGAGAAAGTGTTATAGATGGAGCAATAAGAGAACTAAAAGAGGAATTAGGAGTTGAAATAAAAGAAAAAAATTTACAATATGTTGCGACAATAAGAAGCACAAAGAATCCTAAAAATATGGAATTTCAATATGTATATTTATTAAAATGTAATAAGAAAATTGCAGACTATACTTTTGAAGATGAAGAGGTATCAGAAGTAAAGTATGTCTATTATGAAGATTTGGAGAAAATGGTTGAAGATAAAGCAGAAGGACTTTTATTACATGATGAGGAATTCAAAAAATTATTTGAATATATAAGAAATAAATTAAGAGGAGATAAAAATTTATGATAAAAGCGATATTTATTGATATTGATGGAACGTTAAGAGATAGCGATAGGAATTTGTCAACAAAAACAATAGACACAATAAAAAAGGTTAGCGAAAAAGGAATATTAGTTATACTATGTTCTGGAAGACCAAGAAAATATACTGAAGAAATAAGTAGAGAATGTTTTGCGAGTAAATATATAATTACTTCAAGTGGTGGAAATATATATGACTACGAGCAAAATGAAATTTTATATGTAAATAAAATGGATAAAGAAGCATTAATAAAATTATATGAAATAGCTAATCCAGAAGATGTGAGATTTATTATGAATGTTGGAGAAGGTAGAGTAGTAAATAAAGTAAAACATACAGATCAAGAGAAAAAATTAGAAGAAAATATAAAAGACTTTGTTTATAAAAATGATGTTGTTCAATGTACTATTGCAGATAGTAATTTTGACAAAATAAAAAATTTAATACCTAGAATTGAACAAGTAGAGAATATAGAAATAAAAAATAGACACAAAAGTTTATTAGATATTAAATTTAAAGATGATAAAACAGTATTCTGTGATATTGCTAATATGGATTCTAATAAAGGAATTGCAGTAAAAAAGATGTTAGAGATTTTAAATATTAAAAAAGAAGAAGCTATTGCTATTGGTGATGATAATAATGATTTATCAATGTTTGAACAAGTAGGATACAAGGTGGCTATGGGAAATGCTATTGATATTGTTAAAGAAAAGGCAGATGAGATTACTTTATCTAATGATAAAGATGGAGTTGCAGTATTTTTAGAAAAACTACTAAAAGAAATGGAGGAAAACAATGAAAAATAAAAAAGGGTTAATTTTAATCTATCCAGGTTTCCAAAATGAAGCAAAACAATATCAATACAACAGACTTATTGAAGAATTTGATAAAAAAGGTATTAGTATAGATAAATTAAAAGTTGACGAACAATATACAAGTGTAATAGATGGAAAAGTAAATATAGATGTTAAACAATATGATTTTTGCATACAACTTGTTAAAGATAAATATATAAATGAGCAACTTTGCAAAAATGGAATAAGGTCATTTAATTCATATAGTGCAATAGAAAACTGTGATGATAAAATGATGACTTATGTTATATTATCAAATAAAAATATAAACTTGCCATATACAATATTAGGTAGTGTAAACTTTGGAGTAGAAAATATTAAAGAAGATAATAAAAGTGAAGAATTTAAGAAATATGTTGAAACTACTTTACAATATCCATTTATAACTAAAAAATGTAATAGTAAAGGTGGAAGAGATATATACAAGATAAATAATAGAAAAGAATTTGATGATATATGTAATAAATTAAGTGGTTCACAATACTTATTTCAACAATTCATTTCAGAAAATATAGGAAAAGATATTAGAGTTGTTGTTGTAGGAAAGAAAGTAGTAGGTTCATTTATGAGAATAAATGAAAATGATTATCGTTCAAATATATCATTAGGTGGGAAAGCATTACCTTATGAAGTTTCAAATGAATATAAAGAAATTGCAGAAAAGATAGCAAATGAGTTAGAACTAGATTATTGTTCAGTCGACTTTTTTATGAGTAATGAAAATAAGCCAATAGTTTGTGAAGTAAATGCAGACCCAGCTATTTGTGATATAGAAGAATTGAGTGGAAAAAATGTAGCTGAAATATTTGTAGATTATGTGATTAGTGAAATATATTAAGGAGGAAACAATAAATGGAAAATTACTTTATAATACATGGAAGTTTTGGAAGTCCATTTGGAAATTGGTTTAGTTGGTTACAAGATTTTATATCATCAGATGGAAAACAAGTATATGTACCACAATTTCCAATAGGAGTAGGGTATCAAAATTATGAAAATTGGAGCAAACTACTTAAATATTATTTAGATTTAGGATTAATAAATGATAATACGACAATAATAGGACATAGCATTGCACCAGTATTTATATCAAAATTTTTAACTGAAAATAAAGTAAAAGTAAAAAAACTAATATTTGTATGTGGATTTAATAACTATTTAGGAATAAACGAAGAATATGATACAGTAAATAAATCAATGTATTTTGATAATTTAGAAGATGTAAAACAATATGCAAATGAAATAATATGTTTTTATTCAGACAATGATCCCTATGTGAAATATGAAACAGAAAAAGATTTTGCAGACAAAATTGCTACAGAACAAATCTTAATACCAAATGCAGGACATATAAATAGTGAAAGTGGATATGATACATTTGAAGATATAGTAAATTATTTATAAAAGTAAAGCCTTCTGTCACAAGAAGGCTTTTAAGCATCTTTATAAAAGATGAATCGAACTCCACACCAAAGTGTGCAACACTAAATGTAAAATTATTATAATATAATTTATCTGTAGTATCAATAAAATTTTACAAATTTTGCTAAAAACATTGAATGTTATAAAAAAACATGATACAATACAAATGTTCGCAAACACAATAAAAATGATAGGAGAATGTCATGAAATATTTTATAGCAGATACACATTTTAACCATGAAAATATAATTAAATACTGCAATAGACCATTTCAAAACTCGAAAGAAATGAATGAATACATAGTAAATAAATGGAATTCTGTTGTGACTAAAAATGATATTGTCTATCATTTGGGAGATGTTGGATTTGGTAGTACAGAAGAATTAAAGCAATTAGTTGGCAAATTAAATGGTACAAAGATATTAATAAGAGGAAATCACGATTATAAAAGAGGAATAAATGATTGGAAAGAAGTAGGTTTTAGTGAAGTATATAAAAAGAAATTAATTTTAGGAAATCTAATTTTAACACATGAACCAATTGAAATAGAAGAAAATTATATTAATATTTTTGGACATATACATGATAAGCCATTAGATGAAAGATTTGATAAAAGCAAGCATATATGTGTATCTTGTGATGTGATTGAATATACGCCTATATGTATAGATAAATAAATATTATGCAAGGAGTTGGAAAATATGGAAAATAATAAACAAGAATTTATAAATAATATACAAAATTTTTTGGATAGTGAAGATAAGGCAATTTTAGTAACAGGAACGAATCAGTATAAGAAACATAAACTAATTATGGCTATGATAGATAAAAATTTTAAAAATGCAAACATACTATTTAGAACTAATGGAATGGAGAATATATCAAATAGAGAGTTTGTGGGATGGACAGGTTTAAAGAAAAAGATAATTAAGTCTGGAGAGAAAATAAGAATAGGAATGAATAACTATGAATTTGATACATTTAATGTGTCAAGGACATGGAGTAGGACAAGTTCTAAATTTGATTTTGCGATAGTATATCCAATAGATTTAATGGTTAGAGAAAACAAATTTGATGGAATTGATAATTTATATACCAATAAAGATATAAAAAAGATATTTTTGGTATCTTGGACAGATAGCAATTCTTATGATTATGAGAAAATATCTAAATATTACAATGAACATTTTATATATGATGCAAAGGAAGAAGATATAGAATATCACAAAAGAGTTTTAGATTTAATTAATAAAATAAATTAAGGAGAAATCTATGTATATATCAGAGTTAAAGTTAGAAAATTTTAGAAAATACAAAAATGTAAATATAAATTTTAATGAAGGTTTAAATATAATTGTAGGAGAAAATAATTCAGGTAAAACAGCAATTATTGATGCAATAAGAATTCTATTAGGAACACAGGGAAATGAATTTTATAGAGTAGAAAAAGAAGATTTTTATTATAATAATGGAAAATACGAAAACGAATTTAAAATTGTATGTTATATAAGGGGAATCAATGAAAAAGAAGGTGGAATGTTTTTAGAATTTTTATCCTTTGAAGAAAAGAAAGATGAATGTGAAAATACGGTATATAATCCATACATAAAAATAGAAACAATAGCGAAATATAAAGACAATAAGATATTTTTCGACACATTTATAGGGGATATAAAAGATGATATTGGATATAGGATACCAGGAGAAATAAAGGAGTTTTTTAAGGTGGTTTTTTTGAAACCATTAATAGATGCAGAAAACCAAATGATAGCAAAAAAGAATTCTAGGTTGGCACAAATTCTTCTTAATTTTGATAGTGATATTTTAAAAGATGATGAAAATAATGAACTAGTAAAAATAATTAAAGAAGCTAATGAGAGTTTAAAATTAAAGACTAATGAAATAAAAATCAAACCAATGGGGCAAGAAAATGAGATGCCTATTATTGAGTTAATAAATAATTTTATAGGACAGATGAATGCAGGAGATGTACAATCTAATTTAGATTTTAAAATTAAAGATAATTCATTAAAAGAAATATTGGAAAGAATTAGTATAGAATTTGATTCTCCTAAAGAGGGATTAGGAATTGAAAATTTACTGTTTACAGCCGTTGAATTTTTATTATTAAAGAATTCTAGTTACTTTGGATTAAAAACGGTTTTAATTGAAGAAATAGAAGCTCATTTGCATCCACAAACACAGCTAAATTTAATTAATTATTTAACTGATAATTATTCTAAAAGGGAACATGGACAAATTATTATGACAACACATAGCCCTAATATAACTTCAAAAGTCAATATTGAAAACTTATTAATATGTAAAGACAACAATATATATAATATGGGGGAAAAATACACTAACTTGGAAAAAGGGGATTATAAGTTTTTAAGTAGATTTTTAGATGTAACGAAAGCTAATTTGTTTTTTGCAAAGAAACTTATTTTTGTAGAAGGAGATGCAGAAAATTTATTAATACCAGTTCTTGCAAAGATAATATTAGGAGAAACATTAGAAAGTCAAGGAATATCGGTAATAAATGTTGGAAATACTGCTTTCTTAAGATATAGTAAGATATTTCAGAGGAAAGATGAAAATGAGTTTTTTAATATAAAAATAGCAATAATAACAGATTTAGATGTTAGAAGAAAAAAGAATAAAGATGGAAGATGGACTGAGACAGAAGTTCAGTTGATTGAAAGAGAAAAAAGCACAAAAAAAGAAAAGGAAAGTTATTATGATTATAAAAAGAATATAAAAACTTTCGTATCACCTAAAAGAACTTTGGAATATTGTATAGCTATGGGAAAGTATAGAGAATTATTATTACAATCGATATATGAAGCAGAAAAGGAACAGAATAGTAATAAATATCCTGATACAGTTGAAAAAATAATTAAATGCAAGCAAAATGCAGAAAAATATTTAGAAAAAAATAAAGGAATAGATGACAATGAACTTGCTCGAAAGATATATGAAGAAGAAATACTAGATAAAAAAGTTTCAAAAGCAATAACAGTACAAATACTTGCTGAAAAGATTGAAAATGAATATAATTTGAAAAAAACAGAAGAAGAAAGACAAAAATATAAGCAAGAATTAGAAAATGATGATAGTATAAAGTATTTAATAGATGCAATAAAATTTGTTGGAGAAGATAATGAATAAAAATATTATTATAACAGATGAAGATATAGATATAATTGAAAATAAATTGTTGAGACAAAAAGGAAGATTTGATTCCGAAAGAAGAAATGCTATAAAATATACAGATAATGTAGATATTATTGCGTGTGCAGGAAGTGGAAAAACTATATTAATGTGTGCAAAGATAGATATATTAACAAAAAAATTATTGCAAACTAAAAGTGAAAAAGGTATAGATGTTTTATCTTTAACTAATGTAGCAGTTGATGAAATAAAAAGAAAGTTGGGAGAAAATCATAAATTATTTCAATACCCAAATTGTTGCAAAACAATACAAAAATTTGTTGGAGAATATATTTTTAAAAACTGGTATATATCAAAATTTCATAAAAAGATAGAGATTATTGATGATGATTTTTGTGAAATGAAGTTGAAAGAAAAAATTAATATGATTTTAAAGACGAAAATGTACACATTAGAAAAAAGGGATTTTAATTTTAAAGAAGTGTATACCGATGGAATAGAGATATACTGTAAAGATTCTAATATAGAGAATATAAATTTAGGAATGAGAGAGACAACAGAAAAAGAGTACAAAGATGCAATAATAAGTGCAAAAGAACAATTAATAAAAGAAGGAATATTCAATTATAAAGATGTTTTTATTATTGCCTTAAAATATATAAATAAAAATTCACTTATAAAAAAATATATGGAAAATAGATTTGAATGTATTATAATTGATGAAATGCAAGATGTTAGAGAATGGGAATATAATGTAATTAAAGAATTATTTGAAAATGTTACTTTTCAAAAAATAGGAGATCCAAATCAACAAATATATGATAAGACTATATGGGAGATTAATAATGAGTTGAAAATAAAAAATTCTTTAAGAAATTCAATTAATATTGCCAAATTTGCTAATAATTTTGAAGTTCAAAATACGAGTATGAAGGGAACTGTTCAAAACAATATAAAGGTAAAGTTTATCATATTTAATAATAGCAATATTGATAAAGTAAAAGAAGTTTTTGGTAAAGAAATAATAAAAAATAAATTAGATGAAAAAGAAAATGCTATATTTAAAATGATTGGAGCAGTTAAAAAACAACATGCGACAAATATAACTCTATATAATTATATAAATCAAAAAGTACAAATGGTAGAATCATCGAAGTTGGAATATATATTAAAGAATAATTTAGATAAATATAATATTTATAAAGCAATGCTAGAAACTTTATATAAAGCTTATAAATTTGTTGATATAAAAAACTATGCAAATGTAGAAAGTAAAGAAAGTTTCTTTGAAGAAGTAGAAAAATATATAGATAAAGAGACACTACTAAAAAATATAAAGAAAGATGCAAGTTTTGGAAATCTTTGTGAATTGCAGAAAAAAATTATAAAATATACTTTAGGAAAAATAATTAATGAGGAATATTTAGATAATAGAATTAAGCATTTTTACAAACAGATAAGCGATATAAAAATAGAAAATACAGATAGTGATTATTTTATTTTGAATAATGATGGCAAAAAGATAAAAATTGATTATGGAACTATAAATAGTGTTAAAGGAGAAACACATACAGCAACTTTAGTTTGTGAAACATTTAATAAATATTATGATATTGAAAATGTATTTGAAAAACATATAAAACTTTACAAAAAATTGAAAACAACAGAGAATTTTCTCCACAAATTATATGTAGGTTTTACAAGACCAACAGATATGCTATGTGTAGCAATTACAAATGATACTTATAATAAATTTAAAAAAGAAATAAAGGATTTAGATATTGAAATTATATATTTAGGAGATGATGAAAATGAAACTGGAAGAATATAAATCAGGTGAATACATAAAAATGAATGACTATAAAGCATTTATTCCTAGCAAAATTAATTATAACTGGGGATGGGATGACACAAAATTGGACAAACTATTAGCAGAAGCCAATAGACAAATTGGAGAACTAAATGCTTATTCATTATTAATACCCAATGTAGATTTATACATTAAAATGCATGTGAAAATTGAAGCTAATAAATCAAGTAGAATTGAAGGAACAAGAACAACAGTAGAAGAAGATTTACTAGATATTACAGAGATTAATCCAGAAAAAAGAGATGACTGGGAAGAAGTGCAAAATTATGTAAAAGCTACAAATTATGGAGTAGAAAGAATAAAGGAAGGTTTTCCAGTATGTACTAGATTAATAAGAGAAATTCATAAAATACTAATGGAAGGAGTTCGTGGAGAACACAAAACACCAGGAGAATTTAGAACATCACAGAACTGGATTGGAGGAAGTATGCCAAGCACAGCAGTATATGTTCCACCACCACATACAGAAATTGCAGAATGTTTAACAGATTTTGAAAGATTTATAAACAATGAAGAAATAGATACACCAGACTTAATAAAAATTGCAATTTTACATTATCAATTTGAATCCATACATCCTTTTTTAGATGGTAATGGACGAATTGGAAGACTACTTATTCCGTTATATATTCAAAGTAAAGGAATGCTTGATAAATCATGTTTATACATTTCTGATTATATAGAAAGAAATAAAGATACATATTATGATATGCTTACAAGAGTAAGAACTCATAATGATATGATAGGATGGATTAAATTTTTCTTAGAAGCGGTTATTGAAACATCAAAAACAGCAAAAGAAAAATTTAGAAAAGTAGTTGAATTAACATTACAAATGGATAAAATCATAATGGATTTACCAGTAAAACCAGAGAATGCAAAAAAAGTGTTAGATGTTTTATACAATGAGCCAATTGTTTCAAGAAAAAAAATAATTGAAAATACTGGAATGAAATTTACAACATTAGTAGGAGTGATAAACGCATTGCAAGAGAAAAGTATTTTAATAGAAACTACAGGATATAGTAGAAATCAAGTTTTTGCATTTCAAAGATATATAGACTTATTTTTAAAATAAAAAATCAAATCTATATTACGAAAAAGTCAAAAAATTCGTAATATAGATTTTTATATTACGAAAAAATCAAAAAATTCGTAATATAGATTTTTATATTACGAAAAATTTAAAAAAATCGTTATATAAACTAGACAGCATAAAATAATATATTTAGAAAATGAGTGAACTAAAGTGAACACTAAAGGCAGGAAAGCGAGTGTTCACGCATCTCATATACGCATTGAAAGACAAGCCTTCAAGAGTTAATAAAAGAACAAAAATTTTAAGCAGATTTGATGTAAAAATTCACCGAGTGAATGGCTAAAAAATGTCAGTTAAAGTGCTAAAGTTCACTAAATGTACTAAATTTTATAAAAATGTTGAGATTAGTTCACCCAGTGTACTTGAATTTAGCTAAAATTTAAAAGAAAAGTACACCGAGTGAACTAAAAATTACTAAGATTAAAATGATAAGTACACCAAGTGAACTGAAAATTTTAAATAAATTGATAAAAAGTACACTAGGTGAACCCATAAATATAGACTATAAAAATAAAATAAAAAAATTTTATACAAGTACACTTAGTGTACTTACCTAAAAATCAACACTTTATAAATCTTAATAGAAAAAAGGGAAAAAAACGGGAATTGAACTTTATAGAACACCATAATATAATCGTATTATCAAAAAATGTAAAAACAAGAAGTCAGTCGAAGCTAGCCGACTGGCTTTTTCTGTTGCCTTTTTTGAAATTTAATTCAAGTTAAGGAGGATTTTTATGTTGTACGAAATCAATTTTGATAATACGAAAAACATCAAACTAAATGAAAATATTTTTAATTGCAGTATAAAAATTGCAATACTAAACAAAACATTGAATGCTGGGCTAATTAAAGAAAAAAGATATTTAGAACTTAAACAAAATATTTTACAAGAATATAATTTAACACATATAGGTATGTCAATAACTTTTGAAAATGTCATAAAAAATTTTCAAAATTAATTTTTAAT
>CANSII010000047.1 GCA_947646915.1 uncultured Clostridium sp.
TATCTCTTATTCAATTTTTTTCTTAAATTTTCCTACTAAAAGTTTATACTAACATATTTTTTGATTTCTAAATAGACCTTCACATCCTCTTTCTTTATATTTTCTAACCCATTCTAAAACTGTTGTACTGCTTGGTATATTAAAGTATTTTGATGCATCTTCATAGCCATGATGTTGTTCTATACAATACTGAACAACTTTTAATTTAAACTCTTTTGAATATTTTGACATAAAAATGAACCCTCCTTATTAAACTATTTTTTGTCTAATAATTTGGGTTCACTTCACAGTCGATTTAATCGTTTTTTCGTCTGGTGCGACAATATTATCCTTTGGTGCCGGTGGTGGGACTCGAACCCACACGCCATTGCTGACAACAGATTTTGAGTCTGCCCCGTCTACCAATTCCAGCACACCGGCATATGTGTTAAGCATTTATAATCTTAACACATTTATAAAAAAAAGTCTAGACGTTTTTAAAATCTTCTTCAAAAACAACAATATCAAACTCGAAAACCTCAACATCTTTAACAAAGAAACCTGAAAAATCATCACTTTCATCAAAAAAGCTAATAACTTTAAACTTTCTATTATCAATCAAATTAAAATGAAGATTTTGAATATCTATAATCATTTTAGTTGACAAATCCATTCCAATCGGTAGTGTTTTATTTTGATTATCATAAAAAATGCAATTAGTAAAACCAACTCCATTTAATCCTTCCTTAAGATTTAACTTATAAAAATTAATTTTTTTGCTATCTTCTTTTACAGCATCCTTCATCTCTAATTCAGGATTAACATTAAACACATTGATTGCTTTATTATCAAGCCTATTATCTAAAATAGCTTTATATACAGGCAAACTTTTTGGTATTACAACTTTCTCTAAAGACTTTAAAATAATTTGAGTTATATTTTCTAATGTCAACTTATACCCTATTGTTTTTGTATTTTTATTTATATCAAGAATACTAAATTTATCTTTTGGAATCTCTCTATGTTTTGTATTATTTATTTTTTTAATTTTAGTTGTATCTTCTACCAAATTACCAAAAATATCGAACTCTTCTTCTGTTAAAGTTTTTTCATTGTTAGACTCTTTTTTTATTTGTTTTAAACTCTTTTCAATTTCTTCAGGTGTTATAGTATTTGTTTTAATCTTATTTAAAATATCAATTAAATTTGTTGTTGCAACAAAAATACTATCAGTATCTTCTTTTGATAAATTTTTTCTTTGAATTTTATCCAAATTTTTTCCCAATTCTTCTAAATCCTGTTCATAATCAAATGTTCTTTCTATCCTTTTTATCACATTTATCTCTTCTTCTTCACCTTCTGGTAAAGATGCCATCTCATCTTTATTACTATATTTCCAAAACTCAAAAATGCTTTTCTTATGGCTATCTATTTCTTCAATATATTTAGTTGCATTTTCTATTTTCTTCTCCATATTTTTATTCTTTAGTTTTAACGCATTTAAATCCATAAGAAGATTTTTCATATTTTTTTCTAACATTTCTAATTCCTTATAGCTTATAATTAGTTCTTCTAATGTATACACTTTTTTTATTGGAATTTTAGTTGTTGTTTTGTTATTTTCTATATTTTCTAATTCTATATATTGATTTTCTATTTTTAAATTTTCGTAATTATAATCTTCTTCTTTCTTTTTATTACTCTTTTTGCTATATTTAAAATAATATTTAACTTTACCAAAAAAAGATTTTTTGCATTCCAAGAATGTTGATATTTGTTTTTCTTTTGCTAGATACTCTATTTCTTGCATTGATACTATTTGTTTTAATTTTTCTAGCTTTTTACTATATTCTTTTATTTTTTTATTTATTTCCCTTTTACTTAGAAGCCCCCTTTTATATTGCTCTCTAATAAAAACTGTCATATTTTCATATTCAACTTTTTCATTTCCCAAATATAATTCTAAACTTCCCTCATTATTTATATTGGTTAAAAATTCAAAATAATCTGGTAATTCTGTATGTAATATAAATAAAGCTTTTATTAATTTATAAAATTTATTAGAATCAGTTGGCGATTTTAATTCAATTTTATATGGTGATTTAACATTTTCATAAATATTAGTTTCTCCCACTATATGTATTGATAGTTCATCTTTTTTATCATATACTTCATATATTAAAGGCCAATCTTTAGTAAATATCCATAAATAATTTTCTATATCTGCGAATTGCGTTCTTTTTAAATAAGTGTTTGAATATTGTACATTACTTATTGGAACGAATATTTTATTGGTTTTCTTTTTTTCTAATTTCTTTTTTAATAAATAGAAAAATGTTGAAAAATCTGTTTCCTCAGTAGGAACTATCATAAAATATTTATCTGTATTTTCTGAATAATATATTTGCCATAAATAATTTCCTTGATATTTAACTTTAAATGGTATCTCTTTAATTAATTTAGATTGCTCTTTGGCTATTTTCTCAACATCTTCTACATGCATATTTTTTAACATATTTAAAAAAGTTGTATATTTTAAAATATTTTCTTCACTTTTACTATCCAAATATTCTGATAATGGTGTTGCTTTTTTATATCTTTCTTGTAAATCATCTAGTCTATTTGTTGGAGATAATAATATTTCTATATCATTAACTGATAAAAAACGATATTGCCTATATTGTTTTCCATCATAATTTCTAGATATTCTAAAATCTAACGGTTCAAACTTTATTAATTCTTTTGGTATATTTTCTAAATCTAATCCTAAATATTTAATTTTATCTGATATTTCTTCTATTTTTTCTTTTTTCCTTCTAGGCAACGTTTTATCTCCCTTCTTCATATTATAGTTATTTAAATCCTAATAATATTATTTTATAACACTATAGAAATTATCAAAAGAATAACCTTGTTGTTTCAAATAATCAATCACCCTTTGCAAAACATCCACAGTAACTTTTTTAGCCTGAGCATCATGCATTAAAACAACAACACTATTTTTGTTACTTGTAGTCTTAACTAAATTATTCATCAAATACTCCTCTGTAGGATTAGATTTTTCTGAATCACCTGTTAAAGCATTCCAATCAACATAAGCTATATTATTCTCTTCTAATAATTGTATAGCTTGTTTTTTTACTTTTTCATACTTTCCTCCAATAGTTCCTCCAGGAAATCTAAACAAATGTGAATTATATTCTGCTACACCTAAAGTATCAGCAACTAATTGATTACATAAATTAAACTCATTTAATACTTGCTCAGGTGATGCGTATATACTTGGATATATATGTGAATATCCATGATTCGCAATATAATGTCCTTCATTATATATCCTTTGCACTGTTTCTGGCATTACTTTTACTTGTGTACCTAACACAAAAAAAGTTGCTTTTATATTATTTTGATTTAATATATCTAAAATAGCATCTGTATTTGTTGATGGTCCATCATCAAATGTTAAAAAAGCTCTTTTTGTTTCAGATTGATAAATATTTTTTACATTTTCTCTTCCTGCATCAGTTAATTGCGGAATTTTTCTTTCTTTTTCTACCTTTTGTTCTAATTCTATAATATCTTGTTTATGTGCAATAATTTGTTCCTCATATTGTTTTATTCTTTTCAACCTTACTGATGTATCTACTGTATAATAAATAATTAAAATTAATGTTATTAAAACCATTAATCCAACTACTAGCCCAAATAATAGTCTTTTTTTATCTATATATTTTTTCATGCTATAAATATTATAACCCTTATATCGTTCTTTATTATGAAATAACCCCATATCTTAATCCTTTTTATAAAAGTTAGATATTTTTGTTCTTCATAGTATATCTAGCTTCTAACCTAAAATCTCTAACTTCTAATTTTCTATTTTTTCATTAATTTTTTTATATACTCTATCTCTTCTTCTGTATTTAATCTCATAAATATTGGTTCACCTTTTTCAATAACTTTTAAATCTTTTAAACTATCATAACTCTTTAAGCTATCCCATGACTTTAATTCATTATTCTCTATTCCAATTTGCCTAAATATTTCTTCAGATGTTTTATTCATAAATGGGCTTATTAATATAGCTATTTTTCTTAAATTTTCAATTAAATGATACATTGATGATTCTAATTTTTCGTTTTGTTCTTCTTTTGCTAATACCCATGGTGCTGTCTCATCAATATATTTATTTGTTCTTGATATTAAATTCCATATTTCTTGAACAGCATTCGCAATCTCAAAATTTTCAATTAATTCTTCAAATTTATTTATTTGATTAGTACATGCTTCTTCAATATCTTTATCAACTTCATTATGTGTTCCATTGTACTTTGGAACTTGTCCATTAAAATATTTATTTACCATGGATACAGTTCTATTTAATAAATTACTTAAATCATTACATAAATCAAAATTATATCTTTGAACAAATTCTTCTGGTGAAAATATTCCATCTTGTGATGTTGGCATTTCTCTTAATAAAAAGTATTTTAGTGCATCTAGCCCATACTTTTTAATTAAGTCTTCTGGATATATTACATTTCCCTTTGATTTACTCATTTTCCCATCTTTCATTGTTATCCAATTATGTACAAATATAGTTTTTGGTAATGGTAAATCTAATGCCATTAAAAATATAGGCCAATATATTAAATGAAATCTTGCTATATCTTTTCCTACTATTTGTATATCAGCAGGCCAAAATTTATTAAATAATGTTTCATCTTCTGACATATATCCAAGTGCTGTAATATAGTTCGTTAAAGCATCTAACCACACATATATTACATGTTTTGGATCTGTCAAAACCTTTATTCCCCAATCAAAAGATGTTCTTGTTACACATAAATCTTCTAACCCTGGTTTAATAAAATTATTTATCATTTCTTGTTTTCTATATTCAGGTTTTATGAAGTCTGCATGTTCTTCATAATATTTTAATAATCTATCTGCATATTTTTTCATATTAAAAAAGTATGCTTCTTCTTTCATCGAAACAACTTCTCTTCCACAATCTGGGCATTTTCCATCTACTAATTGTGTTTGTGTAAAAAATGTTTCACATGGTACACAATATAAGCCTTCATACTCACCTTTATAAATATCTCCTTGTTCTATAAATTTATTAAAAATTTTCTGAGCTATTTTTTCGTGCCTTTCTTCTGTTGTTCTTAAAAAATCATCATATTTTATATCCATTTTGTCCCACAATTCTTTTGCCATTTTTGCCATTTTATCTACATATTCTTGTGGTGTTTCTCCTGCTTCTTTTGATTTTGTTTCTATTTTTTGTCCATGTTCATCTGCTCCCGTTAACATGTAACACTCTTTTCCTTTTAATTCATTATACCTTTTTAATGTATCTGCTAATACTGTTGTATACGCCGTTCCTATATGATATCTCCCACTTGGATAATATATTGGTGTCGTTATATAAAATGTTTCTTTCATTTATACTCACCCTTTTCTTTTTTGTTTATATTATCACATTTTACTTATTTTGTCTATAAATTTTTAAAATGTCCATTCAGGATATGTTACTATATAATGGTTTTTATTTTATAATTTAATGAAATTGCTGATATATAAATATTTATGCAGTATCAAGTATAAATGAAAGATATTTAGAAATTTTTAATTTCTGTAATGATAACCAAGATACAATTAAATATTTATATATCAGCAATTTCAATAACATTAATTTATAAATCCATTCATATGAAACAAGATATTTCCCTTTGGACATTAATAATCTTCATCTGAAAAGACTTCTCCATCAGATTCAATTACATCATACTCATAATTTTCACTATCTTCTTGCATATTCTTTACTTTTTCTAAATTTTCTTTCACCTTTTGTTTTTCTCTATTTAACTCTCTTTTTTCTTCTTTTACATTTTTTATTTTATTAGTAACTTCTGAATCATTCTTTTTTTGCATTTCTTTTAAAATTTTTTCTGTTTCTTCTTTTTTATTATTTACTATTTTATTCATCATGCAATTAGTTTTTTCAATTAAATCTGGCATATAATCAAGTAGTCTATCAATGCTTGATGAATGATTTACTGGCATTAATTTTACATTATTTGATTCAATTACTAAAAATGCGATTGGGTTTATTGTAACAGCTGCTCCTGAACCTCCTCCAAATGGTAGTCGATATTGTATTTGTTCTTCTTTTTCAACCTTTTTGTATTCATCAATTGTTTCTCCTTTAAATTCACTTCCTCCTGCTCCAAACCCAAATGATACTTTTGATATTGGTATTATGACTATATTATTTGAGGTTTCTATTGGCTTTCCCACTATTGTATTTACATCTATCATATCTTTTATACTATTCATAGCTGTAGCCATAAGGCCTTCTATGGGATGTTCGCTCATATTTATCAATCTTCCTTTCCTTTTTTAAGATACATATTGTATTTATAATATGTATCATTTTTACTTCAAATATACCTGAAAAATCTATATTTATTAAATTCTGATTTATATAAATAGGAGTTATTTTAAAAACATGATTTTGATTATATTTGTTTATATGTTTCCTTAAGCTTATTGCTAGAATTGTACTTAATATTGGTATTATTATCGCTGTTAAGGCTGCATTTTCAGTTCCTATATTAATATCTAAATTTAACTTTTTTATATCTATTTTTATATTTTTAAGTGTTTTTAATGTTTTCATATTTATGTCATTTTTATTTAGCATTATTTTATTTTTTTCAAATTTTACTTTATCCATAATTATATCATTTTTTATTAATTGTTTTATTTTATTATTATCTATCTTTATTTTAAATATTGGCAATCTTCCTAAAATATATATTTTTATATTTACCTTATAATTATTTCTTAAGTGATTCTTTTCATATGAATTAAATCGTACATTTTCTACTTCCACTTTTATTTTTAATGTTATTATTGCTAATACTATAACTAAAATAACAAAAAGAAAAACCAATATTATCGCCTTCTTTCTTTAGCTTTTTAATATTAGTTTTTCCAGTTTTTTCAAATCTAATCAATAACTTTCTTTTCTACTGTTATATCTCCAAAAATTTTTTCTTGCATTGTTTGTACTTTATCTCTTCTTGATAATTCTAATAATCCACTAAAAGCTGTAACTACTTCTTGCTTTTCATGTTTATTTAAAGAAAACAATTTATTAAATACAAATTTTTTATTTTCAGTTAATACTTTATACATTTCATTAACTTTTTCAGCAACTGTATATTTATCAATAAGAGCTATTTTCTCTATATTCTTTGCATTTCTGTTTATTTTTTCACTGTTTCTTTCTAGCAATTCTCTATATATATTTGGAATTTTTTCTCCATCAAAATATTTTTTCATTTTTTGTCTAGGTAATTTAATATCTTCTTGATTTTTAAAAAATATATTTGAGAATATTTTATAATTTTCTTTAAATACTTTGCTTATCTCTTTAAACTTTTTATATTCTATTATTCTTCTAATAAGCTCTTCTTCTGTTATTTCTTCTGTGTCCTCTTCTTGTTTTGGTAATAGTTTTTTTGATTTTAAATACAATAATGTTGATGCCATAACTATAAATTCACTTGCTATTTCCAAATTCATTTGTTCCATAGCATTTAAATATTCTATATATTGATTTGTTATTTCTGTTAAATTTACATCATATATGTTCATTTTGTTTTTATCTATTAAATAACATAATAAATCTAGTGGTCCTTCAAAATTGTCTATTTTTATTGAATATTTTTTTGTCTCTAGCATTAATATTGACATTGTAAATACTCCTTTCTTTATAGTTTTAGCATATACAAATCTACCTACAAAAGTTTATCTTTTGAAAAAACTATTTAAAGCCAAATAATATTAATTTGAAAAAATGAGTTTGACATGAGTTGTTATTCGCTTTAACCAATTATAGTGTGTTTCTTCATTTTGAATTTTCAGTGTCTTAAACGCCTTAGAAAACGGAATTTTTGAAAATTCATATTATTTGGCTTAACCTCTTATTTAATACATCATAATATTAATTTAAAAAATTGAGTTTGACATGAGTTGTTATGCGCTTTAAGCAATTATAGTGTGTTTCTTCATTTTGAATTTTCAGTGTCTTAAACGCCTTAGAAAACGGAATTTTTGAAAATTCATATTATTTAGCTTAACCTCTTATTTAATACATCATAATATTAATTTAAAAAATTGAGTTTGACCTGAGTTGTTATTCACTTTATAATATAAAGCATAAAGTTATGAATTTTCAAATGCATGAGTTACATTCTCTAATTTATATCCCTTTTTTAATAGATATTGCTTAATTTCTTCATCTTCCATCGAACTTGACTTTTTATATATAATATTTGTTGCTGATTTTATTTCATATTCTTCAAGTACTTCTCTATTTTCGCAAATATAATCTTCTATTAACTCTTTACTTAATCCTTTTGCCATCAATTTATGCATTATTTCCTTTATTGATATATTTTTTAATATCATAAAATTATTTATTGTTTTTCTTATAAATTCTCTATCATCTATGTATTTTGCTTGTTTTAAGTATTCTATTATATCTTCTAATAAACATTCTTCTATTACATTTGAAAACTTTTTTCTTATTTCTGATTCACTTCTTTTTTTATACAATACATATTTTAATACTTTTGTTTTTTCTTTATCAAATTCTTCTACTGTATACACTAATTCGTTTCCTTTTTCTCCTTATTAAAATTTTTTATTCTTCATCTTCTCCATCATTTTCTTCTGTATCGTCCATTTCATGTATTTCTTCACCCAAGCTTTCTTCAAAAGCTTTTGCAAAGTTTGCTCTTACCTTTTCTTCTACCTCTTCTAATACCTTTGGATTATCTTTTAAATATTTTTTAACATTTTCTCTACCTTGTCCAATTCTATCTCCATTATAACTAAACCAAGAACCACTTTTTTCAATTATATCCATGTTAACTGCCATGTCTAAAATGTTTCCTGATTTTGATATACCTTCACCATATACAACATCAAATTCTGCTTCTCTAAATGGTGGTGCAACTTTGTTTTTTATGACTTTAACTCTAACTCTATTTCCTTTTACCTCTCCATCTTGTTTTATATTCTCAACTTTTCTTATATCTAGTCTAACTGAGGCATAGAATTTTAATGCTCTTCCTCCTGTTGTTGTTTCAGGATTTCCAAACATTACTCCTATTTTTTCTCTTAATTGATTTATAAATATTATTACTGTTTTTGTTTTATTTATTGCTCCTGCAAGTTTTCTTAATGCTTGTGACATTAGTCTTGCTTGAAGCCCCATATGAGAATCTCCCATATCTCCATCTATTTCAGCTTTTGGTACTAATGCTGCAACTGAATCAACTACAATTACATCTAATGCTCCACTTCTAACTAAGCTTTCTGTTATTTCTAGTGCTTGCTCTCCTGTATCTGGTTGTGATACAATTAAATTATCTATATCTACTCCTAATTTTTTTGCATATACTGGATCTAATGCATGTTCTGCATCTATAAAAGCGGCTTCTCCTCCTGTTTTTTGAGCTTCTGCAATTATATGTAATGCAAGTGTTGTTTTTCCTGATGATTCTGGTCCAAATACTTCTATAATTCTTCCTCTTGGAACTCCTCCTATTCCTAAAGCCATATCTAGACTTAATGCTCCTGTTGGAATTGATTCTATTTCCATTGCTTTAAATTCACCTAGTTTCATTACTGACCCTTTTCCAAATTGTTTTTCTATTTGGCTCATTGCTGCTTCTAATGCTTTTTTCTTTTCATTATTTTCTGCCATTTATTTTTCCTCCTTATTTTTGAACTTTTGTTTGATACCTATTTTATATCATTAAACATTTGTTTTTGTCAAGACTTTTTTTATTTAACTTTAGTTTTTTATTTTTTCTAAATACTAAATTTTTTGCAAAAAATCAAAACTTAATTTTTTTTATTTTTTATACCAATCATGAATATTATAAAATTGATAATACCAGTTAGCCTCCACTGTACCAATTAAATTTTTATTATATGCTACAGTATACTTATTGTTATATAAACTAATATATGGCACTTCATTTATATAAATTTCACCTAATCTTCTATAATTTTGTTTTATCTTATTATCATCAATTGTATTTTTAACTTCATTAAGCAAATTATTAACATCATCATTATAAAAATTTGCTAAATTATTTTGTCCAAAAAATGTTGATAAATCAGGGCTTATAGCTAAATTCATACTACATAATATTAAATCATAATTTTTATTTTTCAAATAATTATCATATTGTAAATCAGATGCTTTTATTAAATTAATTCTTATTCCTTGATTTTCTAATTGTGCTTTTATATTTTCTGCAACATTAACTCTTACTTCATCTGTTGCCTTCACAACGAAATTTAATGTTATTCTTTGTGTTCTATAATTAACTACTTTTTGCCAATATCTATATTTAAATTCCCATCCATCATTTAAAAGAATTCTTTTTGCTTCATCTAAATTATATTCTGTGTTTAAATTTTGTTCCTTATAAACCCAACTTCCATAATCAAGTGGAAAATCTGATGTATAATACTTGTCTGCAAATATACTTGAAACTATATTAGATTTGTCAATTGATTTACTAATTGCTTTTCTTACATTTACTTGTGATAATATTTGACTTTGAGTATTTATTGCAATAAAGTCATGTTCTCTTCCTTTCATTTCTTTTTGGATATATCCTATAGTTCCAATATATTCTTGTAAGTTACTGTTTTGAGTACTTACAAAATCTATATTTCCTATTTTAAAAGCATTGTATAATTCTCCTGCTGATGAATATATATTTATTGTTATTTTCTCTAATTTTAAATCTTTTTTATTATCCCAATAATATTCATTTTTTGATAATACTAGTGCATTTTGTTGTACTTCTGTTACTTTATACATACCTGTCCCAACTGGCACTATATGTGATAAAAATTCTTTGTCACTATAATATTTACTTGATAATATTGGAAATGTTAAATTGTATTCAAAAAATGGTACTTCTTGGTCTAAACTTATTTTTATTGTTGTTGTATCTACTATTTCTATATCAGCTATATG
Source organism: uncultured Clostridium sp. (assembly GCA_947646915.1). Classification (GTDB taxonomy): domain Bacteria; phylum Bacillota; class Clostridia; order TANB77; family CAG-508; genus CAG-269. The sequence continues at coordinate 11,063 of CANSII010000047.1, forward strand.
TTCTATATTAGATTTATATATCGTGTCTGAATTTCTTAATTTTTCTATAGTAAATTTTACATCTTCTGCTGTAAATTTGTTTCCATCTGACCATCTAACATCATCTCTTAATTTTATTAAATATATTGTATCTGTTTGCTTTGCCCATTCTTTTGCTAAGCATTTTTCTATTTTATATTCTGGTGTTATTGTTAATAATGGTTCAAATATTATTTTTGTTATGTCTTGTACATTTTTGTTCTTGCTTAAAATTGGGTTTATACTGTCAAATGATGCTATTCCTAATTTTATTTCTTTTATTGCTTCTTCTATTTCTTCTACTATATTAGTATTTTCTTCATTTACTTTTTTTTCATTACTTTTTATTTTTACAATTGCAAAAATCATAATTCCTATTGCAAATATTATGAAAATATATTTAAAAAAGTTTGATTTCATAATTCACCTCTATCTTTTGATATAATACATTAATTTTTTGTTTTTTTCAATACAAAAATAAAAAATATGTAATTAATTTTTGATAACGTCATAGTAAGATTAATATTTGATTATGTCATAA
>CANSII010000048.1 GCA_947646915.1 uncultured Clostridium sp.
TATTGCAAATTTTAATGACATCAATCAAACCGCTCTTGATAGTAACATCAGTACACAAAGACGTATCTGAAAGACTTAAAAAAATAAATCCCATTTTAGCAAAAGAAGTTAGAGAGATATTAGATGAAAATAAAGCGGAAAGGCACATAAGAGGAGGAATGGCAACAAAACTAAAATATAGTCATTTAAAAGATGTACAATAATTAACATAAAACTTCATAAAAACATAAAATATAATAGCCCAATATTATGAGGTGATAAAATGAGAAAGATAAAAAAGGGTGATATAGTAGCAAGAAAATCTCATGGAAAAGATATTATATTTTATGTAAAAAGAATAATTAAAACAGGTCAAGAACAAATAGCAATATTATGTGGGATAGGAAAGAGAATAGAAGCTGATAGTAATATAGAAGATTTAGAATTAGTAGATAAAAGCATAATAGATAAAAGAATAAAACAAATAGATGATAAATTAAAAGAAAGAATAGAAAAAAATAATGAAACCTATAAGATTGGTATTCTAACCTCAAAAAATTCTAGAATAAAACAAAAGATAATAACAGGAAAGATTTTACATTTAGATGGAGATAGAAGATATTCGCAAAAATCAAATATTTACTATAAAAAATTAGGATTAACTGCAATAGTGAAGAATATACCAGAATATAAGCAACCAAAAGTAGTATATTCTCTATTAAAAACTTATAAACCAGACATATTAATAATAACAGGACATGATCGGAATGATTAAAAGAGGAACTAATTATAATGATATATATAATTATAGAAACTCTAGACATTTTATAAATACAGTCAAAGAAGCAAGAAGGTTTGATGAAGAAAACGGAAAAAAATGGTAATATTTGCAGGGGCTTGTCAAAGTTTTTTTGAAGCACTAATTTCGGCTGGAGCAAATTTTGCGTCGTCTCCAGGAAGAATTTTAATTGACTTCTTAGATCCATTAATTGTAGCAGAGAATATTGCAACAACAGAGGAATATAAATATTTAACAATAGATGATATGGCAAAAGAACTAAGAGATGGAAAAAAAGGAATAGGTGGAATAGGCGCAAATGGGAAAATGAAATATATATAAATTATATATATATTATAAAATAAGTCATTAAAAATATAAAAAAATTAAGATGTAATATTATTGAAATATAATTGTAATATAAATGTAATATTAAAATAATACCAACATGAAATAAGCATAAAATAAATAAAAAATAACAAAAGATACAAACAAACATTTTTTGACAATTTTTGCTTATAATGCTATAATCAACTCATCTTAAAGGAGTGGGTGATAGTATGATATGTAGAACAGATATAACCAACCTTAAAACTGACATCTTAGAAAAAGTTGGTCAAAAGATAATTGTCAAAGGTTCATTAGGAAGAAGTAAGACCTTTGAAAAAGAAGCCACACTAGAAAAAGCATATCCAAATATTTTTGTTGTAAAATATGAGGAAAATAATAGAAATGTAACTTACAGTTATACTGATGTTTTAACAAGAACTGTAGAAGTGGATGTTTTTGATGGAGAAGCTTACAGCCCATTAATTCCACCACAAGTTGATATAAAAAAGAAAAAAGAAGTATTAGTATAGTATAGCACATGCCACAAGGTTTGTGCTATTTGTATTATAATTTTATTTTTTTCTATAATCAAATTTATAAAATAAAAAAAACTGAAACTTAAAGTGTTATAAGGAGAGTAAAATAAAAATGAAAAGAACACAAACAAGAAAAATAAAAGTAGGAAATGTTACAATTGGGGGGCAAGACAAAGTAGTAATACAATCAATGTGTAATACAAAAACAAAAGATATTGAAGCAACAGTTAATCAAATAAAACAACTTGAGGAAGTAGGATGTGAAATTATTAGAGTTGCATGTTTAGATAAAGAAGATGCACAAGCTATAAAAGAAATAAAGAGACAAATACATATTCCAATAGTAGCAGATATACACTTTGATTATCAAATTGCATTAGAAGCAATTAAATCAGGAGTAGATAAAATTCGAATAAATCCAGGAAATATAGGAGCAGAAGAAAGAGTAAAAGCAGTAGTAGACAGTTGTAAAAAAAATAACATACCAATTAGAATAGGAGTTAATGCTGGATCATTAGAAAAAGAATTATTAGAAAGAGATGGAAAACCAACAGCAAGAGCAATGGTAGAAAGTGCAAAAAAACATGTGCAAATATTAGAAAAATTAGACTTTTATGATTATGCGATATCATTAAAAGCATCAAACTTAGACTTATGTATAGAAGCATACCAAGAAGCATCAAAAGAATTTAACTGTCCACTTCATTTAGGAATAACAGAAGCAGGAACAGAATTTAGTGGAACAATAAAATCAAGTATAGGACTAGGAATATTATTAAGACAAGGAATAGGAGACACAATACGAGTATCATTATCAGATGATCCAGTAAAAGAAATAAAAGTAGCAAAAGAAATATTAAAAGACTGTAATTTGTATAAAAAAACACCAACATTAATAGCATGTCCAACATGTGGAAGAACGCAAATAGACTTAATACCAATAGCAAAAGAAATAGAAGAATATTTACAAACAATAGAAGGAAACATCACAGTAGCAGTAATGGGATGTGCAGTCAACGGACCAGGAGAAGCAAGAGAAGCAGACATAGGAATAGCAGGAGGAAAAAAAGAAGGAATACTATTCAAAAAAGGAAAAATCATAAAAAAAATAAAACAAGAAAATATAGTAGAAGAGTTAAAAAAAGAGATTAAGATAGCTGTACGAACGAAGTGAGTTACAGATATCTTATGCAGAATTTCGAAAGAAATTCTGTAAACATTAAATGAAAAATAGCTGTACGAACGAAGTTAAGTTAGTTGTGTGAGCTAGGCGAACCACAAATAACATATGCGAAATGAAATGGAAAAGAGTTACAAATAACTTATCTATTTAAAGCATATTTGATCCTAAAGGAAGGGAATAAAAGTAAAAATGGAAATAATAGTTGGTAAAACAGCGGGATTTTGTTATGGAGTAGAAAGAGCAGTAAAAGGGGCAACAGAAGAAATAAAAAACACTAAAGAAGGAATTTACTGTTTAGGGGAGATAGTACATAACAAACAAGTAATAAAAAAATTAGAAAACTTAGGAGTAAAATGTATTGAAGAGATACAAGAAGCAGAAGGAACAGTATTAATAAGAGCACATGGAGTTGCAAAAGAAGTATATGAAAAAGCAAAAGCAATGAACATAAAAATACAAGACTATACATGTCCAAATGTTTTAAAAGTGCATGAGATAGCAGAAGAATACAGTCAAAAAGGTTATTATATTATTCTATTAGGAGCTAAAAATCATCCTGAAAATATAGGAACTGCAAGTTATTGTGGAAAAGATTATTATGTTCTTGAAAAAGAAGAAGAATTAGATAAAGCAATAAAAATGTTTAAAGAAACAAACAAAAATAAATTATTATTATTATCACAAACAACATATAGTCTAGAGAAGTTTGAGAGTATAGAAAAAAACATAAAAAGCGAACTAAAAAATGAAGTTAATTTTGTTGTAAAAAATACAATTTGCAAAACAACAGAATTAAGACAAAAAGAAACAAATGAACTTTCGAAGAAAGTTGACAAAATGATTATTATAGGAGGAGCAAATAGTTCTAATACAAAAAAATTATATGAAGTGGCTAAGAAGAATTGTGAAGATACAATTTTTGTAGAAACTGTTAAAGACTTAGAAATTCGGAAAAGAAGTAGACAAAATTGGAATTATGGCAGGTGCGTCAACTCCTAAAGAAAGTATTAATGAAATAATAGAATATTTAAATATTTAAATTTTTAAGTTTTGGTTTTTTATTTTTCAAACTTTATTATAGAAAAAAGATATATATTTCAAAGTGAGTTTGACCTGAGTTGTTATTCACTTTAACCTGTTATAGTGTGTTTCTATACTTTGAATTTTCAGTTTCTTAAACGCCTTGGAAAACGGAACTGCAAAATATATATCTTTTTTCTAAATATTATATTTTTGCAAATAACCGAAACTTAAAAAAATAAATTCACTTGAAAAATTTATAAAATAGTATATAATGTAGTACAAGGTGAGAAAAAGTGGAATTAGAAAGAGAAAAGAAATTGAAGAAATTAGAGGAAAATATAGGATATACATTTAAGGATAAAAATTTATTAAAAAAAGCTTTAACACATACATCATATGCAAATGAACATGATTTACAAAGTAATGAGAAATTGGAATTTTTAGGTGATAGCATATTAGAATTTGTTTCAAGTGATTATATGTATAAAAAATATACAACATTAAAAGAAGGAGAAATGACTAAAGTTAGAGCAACAGTAGTATGTGAAGAGAGCTTATATAAAATTGCGATAACGCATAATTTTAGTGATTTCTTATATCTTGGAAAATCAGAAATTATGACAGGAGGAAATAAAAGACCAGCAATATTGGCAGATAGTGTAGAAGCAGTAATAGCTGCATTATATATAGATGGAGGACTAGAAATTGCAAAAAGATTTATAATAGATAACTTAAAAGATGAAATAGAAATTGCAACAAAAAATGTAGGAAGAAAAGACTATAAAACAGTATTGCAAGAAGAGTTACAAAAAAATGGGGAAGTAAATATAGAATATAAAATTATAAATGAAAGTGGACCAGACCATGATAAAAGGTTTGAAGCACAAGTTTTATTAAATGGAAAGAGCTTAGCAACTGGAAAAGGAAAGAGCAAAAAAGAAGCAGAAATGCAAGCTGCCAAAAAAGCACTTGAAATATAATTAATATAAAGTAAAAAAATACTATAACAAATTAAAGTAAGTAAAAAATTAATATTAAATTTACTTTAAGAAATGGAGGCAAATATATGAAAAAAAAGTATGTAATACCAGTATTTGTACCACACCTAGGATGTCCAAATGATTGTATTTTTTGCAATCAAAAATCAATAAGTGGGCAAAAGAAGAATTTAACAAAAGAAGAAGCAAAAAAAACAATAGAATATTATTTAGATAACATAAAAGATAAAGAATGCCAAAAAGAAATAGCATTTTTTGGAGGAAGTTTTACAGGAATTGATGAAAAACTTCAAGAAGAATTGTTACAAGTTGCATATGAATATGTTAGCCAAGGGAAAGTTAATAGTATAAGAATTTCAACAAGGCCAGATTATATTAATAAAGAGATACTAAAAAAATTAAAAAAGTATAAAGTTAAAACGATAGAATTAGGGGTTCAATCAGCTAATGATTATATTTTAAAAAAATCTAATAGAGGGCATAATTTTAATGATGTAAAAAGAGCGTCAAAATTAATTAGATGGTATGGTTTCAATTTAGGTCATCAAATGATGGTAGGATTGCCAGATAGTACTCGAATAGATGAAATAAATACAGCAAAAGCATTAATAAAATTAAAACCAAAAATGATAAGAATTTATCCAGTGCTAGTTGTAAAAGGAACAAAGCTTGAAAACGAATATAAAGAGGGAACTTATCAGCCTTTGTCAGTCGTTCAAGCTGTTGAAATATGTAAAGAACTTGTAAAAATGTTTTTGTGTAATAAAATAAATGTCATAAGAGTTGGTTTGCAAAATACAGATGAAATTTCTGAGCCTGAAAATGAAAAGAGCGAAGTTATCGCAGGACCATATCATCCAGCTTTTAGACAATTAGTTGAATCTGCAATATGGTATGATTCAATTGTTGAAAAAATTAAAAAACTAAATGTAAAAGTTAAAGAGGTTGAAGTTACTGTTAACCCTATTGATGAAAATAGTGTCATTGGTCATAAAAAGGAAAATGTTAATAAGTTAAAAGATTTATATGATGTTGATTTAATTGTAAAGAAAGATGATAATATAAAAAAGGGTAGGTCAAGGATTGAAATTACAAAGAAATATAGTGATTTTTTAGAATAATTTTGGCTTTAGATTTTTATATAAGAATAAATGAAAACAACGCTAATTTTTGCTTACTAAGCAATATAGCGTTGTTTTTGTTATATTTGACAGTATACAGTTATAGATTAATATTAAACTGTAAAAGCAAAATGAATAAGAAATTAAACGATGTAAGTTTAATAAACAAACTGAGGAATTAATCTTCTTCATCTTCTTGTGATTCAACAAATTCTTTTTCTATATATTCTATTGCACTTTTTAAATCTAAAAATTCTGTATATGTAGGGAAGTATTCTGATAAGTCTTCCTTTTTCATACTTGGCCACCCTAAATGAACAATAACAGCTCTACCACTTTTTTCCAAATATAAAGCATCATCATCAAAAAAGCACTTTCCAACAAAACATTCTATATTATTATATAAAGGATGTTTTTCTGTTAATTCATAATTAAGTTCCTTCATATATACATCGCTATCCCAATATCCCCAATGGAAATCTTCGCCATATTTACTAGTCAATTCATCCCATATTTTTTTAAACATTTATATACCTACCTAATTCTATGGAGTTTCTATTTGACTCCTTTTATTCTTTTTCCTATATATTAATATATTTTTCTAAATATGTCAATAGTAGAGCAGGACAAAATCATGAAATTTTTTAAAAAAGTCTGTTAATCATTGAGATTAAATGGTTAGCAGACTTAAATTTGTTAAAAATTTGATTTTTTCTTATGTAGTAAATAAAATATGTTGTGTATTTCTTCTTCTGCTCCTAAACTTACTAAAAACCTTATTTTCTTTAGACTCCTTTTATAATCTTCTTTAACTAAATTTAATATATTTAGTGCAAATTTTTTTATTATTTGTAAATTAAATAATGCTTTTTTATTTACTGTTTGGTTTTCATCACATTTAAATGTATAATCCATTTGCCAATGTAACTTATTTTCTACTTCCCGATGGCTTCTTATCGCTTCTGAAAATGTTTCTATATCTCTTAATAAACTTGAGATATAATATCTCTTTTCTATTACTTTTTCTCCATTACCTTTTTCTATTGTTTTTCTTACCATTCCTATACTTCGTAACTTTTCCCATTTCTCTTTTTCAAAGTACCATTTTACTTTTTCTGTTTGATAATATTCATATGTTATTATTTGATTATGACTATTTTCTCTTGTAAGACTATAACTTCCTTCATATCCTGATTCTATAACTAATAATTTATCTTCATCAAAATAATCTTGTACATCTATATAAAAATTTCCTTGATTTCCTTTTAATGCTACACAATAATCTCCTCCATTTTCAATTACTGCTTTTACATTTTCTTTTTGTGTATTTAGCGCATCCCATGTACATATTACTCCCTTTAAATTTAATCTTTCTATTAATTTGGGTATAGTTGTTATTTCATTTGTTTTTTCTTCTATCATTTCTTGTTCTATACATATTCCACATTTACTAGAAAATACGTTTAATACATTCAAAGGTTTTATTTCTCCATATTTTCTTGAGCTTCCTCTTTCAATCTTTCCATCAAAATGATACATTTCTTTTTTCTTTTTATTTATCTCTGTTAATATATTTGAAAACTCCACACATATTTCAGTAATTTCATTTGGTTCTAATAATGAAATTACTCTTTCATATGTTTGTGCAGATGGAATACCTCCTGTTAACAATAAGAAATTTCTTAACCATTCTTTATTTTTTATTGCAAACATTTCTATTTCTTCCCATTCATTACAATTAGATATTACTGCAAGTAATGCTACACATACTATATCCCATATTTTATATTTACATTTTCTTTTCATTCTTTTATCTGTTAGCCTTTTTGCTTGATTTTTTAGATGTTTTAATTCTGTTATACTTATTTTTTCCATATCTATTTTTTCACAATTTAATTTATTTTTTATATCTTCTGTTTTCATTTGTACATTCACCAAAAATATTTTAATAAATTATCTAGAAAAAATCAAATTTTTAACAAATTTAAGTCTGCTAACCATTTAATTTCAATGATTAACAGACTTTTTTAAAAAATTTCATGATTTTGTCCTGATAGTAGAGTTGTTTAAGTTTCGGTTTTTTTAACAAACATCTGTGTGAAATTATAATATATAGTAAAAATTCGTTTAACATAGATAAAAAAACAAAATTTAAAGTATAAATTTATTGACAAATATTAATAATATTATATAATTTAAGATATAATAAAACTAAGGAGGAAAATTTATGGCGGAAAACAAAAATGAAGAGCAAATAAAAGAAATGATAGACAGTTTAGTAGAAAGAGCAAAAAAGGCATCAGAAGAATACATGAATTTAAGTCAAGAACAAGTTGACAATATTGTAAAAGCAATGTCAATGGCAGGTCTAGAACATCATATGGAACTAGCAAAAATGGCAGTAGAAGAAACAGGAAGAGGAATATATGAAGATAAAATAACAAAGAACATGTTTGCAACAGAATATGTATATCACAGTATAAAATATGAAAAAACAGTTGGAGTAATAAATGAAAATGATGAAGAAGATTATATTGAAATAGCAGAACCAGTTGGAATAATTGCAGGAGTAACCCCAGTAACAAATCCAACATCAACAACAATGTTTAAATCAATAATATCAGCAAAAACAAGAAATGTAATAATATTTGGATTTCATCCATCTGCACAAAAATGTAGTTCAGAAGCTGCAAGAATAGTTAGAGATGCAGCAATAAAAGCAGGTGCACCGCAAGACTGTATATTATGGATAGAAGAACCATCAGTAGAAGCAACAAGATTTTTAATGAATCATCCTAATGTAAATTTGATATTAGCAACAGGTGGAACAGGAATGGTAAAAGCTGCATATTCATGTGGAAAGCCAGCATTAGGAGTTGGACCAGGAAATGTACCATGTTATATAGATAAAACGGCAAAATTAAAAACATCTGTAAATGATTTAGTATTATCTAAAGCATTTGATAATGGAATGATATGTGCATCAGAACAAGCAGTTTTAGTCGATAGAGAAATTTATAAAGAATTTGAAGAACTAATGAAAGAATCAGGATGTTATTTTGTAAGTCCTGAGGAAAAACAAAAATTGCAAGATTCAATGTTTGAATACAATGAAGAATATGGATATAAATTAAAATCGCATGTACCAGGACAATCACCATATGCAATTGCAAAAGAGGCAGGATTTGAAGTACCGCAAGAAACAAAAGTTTTAGTTGTATATGAAGAAGGAATAGGAAGAGAATATCCATTTTCAAAAGAAAAATTAAGTCCAGTACTAACATATTACATTGTAGAAAATGAAGAAGAAGGAATAGATAAAGCAGAAAGATTACTAGAATTTGGTGGACTTGGACACTCAGCAGTAATACACAGTGAAAATAATGATACAATACTTAAATTTTCTGAAACAATGAAAGCAGGAAGAATAATTGTAAACTCTCCATCAACACATGGGGCAATTGGTGATATATACAATACAAATATGCCATCACTAACACTTGGATGTGGATCATTTGGTGGAAATTCAACAACAGCAAATGTATCATCTGTAAATTTAATAAATGTAAAAAGAGTAGCGAAAAGGAGAGTTAATATGCAATGGTTTAAAGTTCCAGAAAAAATATATTTTGAAGCAGGTTCAATAGACTACTTAGAAAAAATGCCTGATATAGAAAGAGCATTTATAGTTACAGACCAAGGAATGGTAAAATTAGGATATGTAGATAAAATATTGTATCATTTAAGAAATAGACAAAAATATGTACATTCAGAAATATTTAGTGATGTAGAGCCAGACCCTTCATTTGATACAATAAAAAAAGGTGTAGAACAAATGAATAGCTTCAAACCAGATGTAATTATTGCAATAGGTGGTGGAAGCCCAATGGATGCTGCAAAAGGAATGTGGTTATTTTATGAACATCCTGAAGCAGATATAGAAGGTTTAAAACTTAAATTTATGGATATAAGAAAACGTACTTATAAATTCCCAAAATTAGGAGAAAAAGCAAAAATGGTAGCAATACCAACAACATCAGGAACAGGATCAGAAGTAACATCATTTGCAGTTATAACAGACAAACAAAAAAATAAAAAATATCCATTAGCAGATTATGAATTAACTCCAGATGTAGCAATAGTTGACCCAGACTTAGTAATGAGCTTACCAAAATCAGTTACAGCAGATACAGGAATGGATGTATTAACACATGCTTTAGAAGCATATGTGTCAAATATGGCATCAGATTATACAGATGGATTAGCAGAAAAAGCAATAGAAATAGTAATGAACTATTTAGAAATAGCATATAATGATGGAACAAATAAATTAGCAAGAGAAAAAATGCACAATGCAAGTACAATAGCAGGAATGGCATTTACGAATGCGTTTTTAGGAGTTAGCCATTCAATTGCACATAAAATAGGTGCAGAATTTCATCTTCCACATGGAAGAATAAATGCGATTATTTTACCTTATATAGTACAATATAATGGAAGTAAACCTACAAAATTTGTATCATTTCCAAAATATGAGTATTTTATAGCAGATGAAAAATATTGCAAATTAGCTAAAAAATTAGGTTTACAAGCAGATACTATTGAGCAAGGTGTTAATAGCTTAGTAGAAAGAATAAAACAATTGAATGAGAATTTAGGAATTCCAAAGTCTCTTAAAGACGCAGGAATAAATGAAGATGAATTTTTATCTAAAGTTGATATGCTTTCTGATAGAGCTTTCGAAGATCAATGTACTACAGCTAACCCTAGACTTCCTCTAGTTTCTGAATTAAAACAAATTTTATTAGATAGTTATTATGGAAAATAATGTCCAAGAGGGACGTTTCCATTTGGACATTATTTTGTGCAATGTCCAAGGGGAGAATGCTTTAGTTAAGTACACTAAATAATTCTCCCCATAAAATAGCTTGTTTAAGCTGATATTCTTTTATTTATCATTTTTTCAATTACCATTGTCATATCTTCAAGACTTACTGGAAAAGAAATAATACCAACACCTCTATAATATATATCTATTTCTTGTACTTTTTTACTATTTACTTTTTCTGTTTGATGAACTAATATTTTTTCTATCAGCTCATTTAGTATTTCTGGCGTTAGTTCAGTAATTTCGGTATATTTCTTAACATTAGATATAAACTGTGTTAAATCACATGTTTTCTTTTCAGTATTATTGATTTCCTTTGATAATTGTTCAATCCTTGCTTTTAATTCTTTTTGTTCTTTATCATAGTTGAATGATAAGTTTCTAAATCTTTCATCTGTTATTTTTCCAGATATATTATCTTCGTAAATGTGCATAAATAAGTTATCAATTTCAATTATTCTTTTCTTTGCTTGTTCAAGTTCTTTTTTGTTTTTAGAAATTTGCTTTACTTCATTTTGTGTAGATTTTGCTAATTGTTCTTTTATAAATAAATCTTCAAAATTTTTCATATAAGAAACGACTTTTTGTATATTCTCTAAAACAAGATTTTGCAATACTTCGTCTGTAATCCAGTGTGAAGTACACAGAGAAATATTTTTCTTATAACTTGAACATCTATAATGGTCTTTGGCTTTTAAATCTATGACAGGAG
>CANSII010000049.1 GCA_947646915.1 uncultured Clostridium sp.
ATTATGTGTCTATACTTTTATTTCTACAACGTGCATTTAATTATACAATATTCAATTTTTTAATTAATACATGTTGTATACAATTGGATTTTATATAAAATTAACAAAAAAATATTGACATCTTATGTTAATTGTGGTATAATTTATTTATAAACACATAGTAAGGGGTGTTAGCATTATAGCAGGGCGAAATGCATATCAATAATTTTTTTATTTAGTCGAACGATTGAAGATAGCGCAGAGCGTATATCGCAGAGCCAATCGTAGGTCTAAAATCGTCAGAAAATAAAAAAGTTATTAATAGAAGCGGGTTCGACTCCCGTACACTCCATTAAAACTTTAGTTTTAATTTGAGCAAAATCTGTTGATTTTGTTCTTTTATTTTATATTAACATGTTGTATACAATTGGATTTTATATAAAATTAACAAAAAAATGTTGACATCTTATGTTAATTGTGGTATAATTTATTTATAAACACATAGTAAGGGGTGTTAGCATTATAGCAGGGCGAAATGCATATCAATAATTTTTTTATTTAGTCGAACGATTGAAGATAGCGCAGAGCGTATATCGCAGAGCCAATCGTAGGTCTAAAATCGTCAGAAAATAAAAAAGTTATTAATAGAAGCGGGTTCGACTCCCGTACACTCCATTAAAACTTTAGTTTTAATTTGAGCAAAATCTGTTGATTTTGCTCTTTTATTTTATATTAATAGGAGATAATTTTAATATTAATATCAAAAAAACTAGCTATATGCTAGTTTTTTGTTATTCTGCTGTATATGAATTTACATTATTATAAATAAGCTGGTAACCACCATCATTTTTCAAAACTCCATCAATATAAACTTTTACAGTTGTTGTACCTGTACCTTTAGCAGTACCTGCATTTATAGAAGTTTCGGAAGCCTTTACAGTTTGAGAATAAATTTTGTCATTACCAACAACAACTTCAACCTTTACAGATTTAACAACCTTTTCATCTGTAGTATTTTCTTTAGGTTCTTCATAAATATTACCATCTAATAAAGATTTTACATTTACATTTATTGGTACTGATTTCATTTCAGCTATTTTATTTACTGTAATTGTAACAGTAGTACCTTCATCAACTACTTTGCCAACTTCTAGGCTTTGTTTTAAAACAATTCCATTATCTTTTGAATTATCTTCATTATATCCAATATTAACTTTAAGACCTAATGCTTCTATAGATGTTTTTGCATCTGGCTCTAGCTTTCCTGTAACATCTATCATTGTAACTTGTTTTATACCTGTTCCAGTACTAACATGTATTTTAATTGTATCGCCTGCCGCAGCTTCTGTATTAGCATCAGTTTCTTGGCTTATAACATAACCCTCTTGTATTTTTTTACTTGTTTCTTCAATAACTTCAACTTTTAATTTTGCTTTTTCTAATGCTTCTATCGCCTCATCTTCTTTCATTCCAATAACTTTTGGAACAGTTGTCTTTTCAGTGCCTTTACTAATTATAACTTTAATTGTACTTCCTTCTTTTACATTATTATATTTTTCTATATATTGAGGATCTTGGCTAATTATATGATTTTCTTCTACTTCTGTATTATATTCTTCTGATTCTATTTCAAATATTAATTTTGATTCTTCTGCTTTTTTTCTTGCTTCTTCTTTAGTTAGTCCAACAAGGTTTGGAATTGCTACTTCTTTTGGATTTGTAGCTTTTAGAAATAACATTGTCCCTCCAAAGGCTAAGAAGAATAATAAAATTAATCCTATAAATATACTTAATTTATTATGTTTTTTTATAAAACTTATAAAAGCATTTTCCTTTTTAGTATTTTGATTTCTTTTTTCAGAATGATTATATTGTACTGTTTGTATTTTTTGTGTTTTTGCTGTTGGGTCATATTCTGAATCATCTATAAAATTGCCACTTGGGTTTTTTAATGACATTCTTAAATCTTGTAACATTTCTGTGCTTGTTTGGTATCTAAGTATTGGATCTTTTTTTAATGATTTTAGAATGATTTTATTTATTGCTTCTGGTAAATTATTATTTTCTTGAATTGGTGGAATTGGATCTTCTTGCATATGTTTTAAAGCTATTGAAACAGGTGTATCTGCATCAAATGGGACTTTACCTGTTACCATTTCATATAATACAACTCCTAGAGAATATAAATCTGACTTCGCATCAGTATATCCTCCTCTTGCATGTTCAGGTGAAAAGTAATGCACTGATCCTATTGTTGTTCCAAATGCTGTTATTGTTGAATTAGAAACTGCTTTTGCTATTCCAAAATCTGTTACTTTTGCTATTCCATCTTCTGTTATTATTATGTTGTGTGGTTTTATATCTCTGTGTACTATATTATTTTTATGTGCCATTTCTAAAGCTGATGCTATTTGAATTGCAACATTTACAGACCATTTCCAAGGTAGTGGTCCTCTTTCTTCTAAAATTATTTCTTTTAATGTTTTTCCTTGTATTAATTCCATTACTATATAATAAATTCCATTGTCTACTCCAACATCATATATTGATACTATATTTGGATGGGTTAGTCTTGCTGCTGATTGTGCTTCTGTCTCAAATCTTCTAATAAATTCTTCATCTGTTGTAAATTCATCTCTTAATATTTTTACTGCTACATATCTTTTTAAAACTAAATCCATTGATTTATATACTGTTGCCATTCCACCATTACCAATTTTCTCTATTATTTCATATCTAGTTCCTAATACTTTTCCCTCTAAATTCATTCTTATCCTTCCCTTCACTACGTTTTGTTTTGCTCATTGTTGCCCCAAAATTTCATAGTGTTTCTTTTGAAAATTCATATTATTTTGGCTTATAAGTTATATATTTTTTATAACTACAATAGTAATATTGTCATATCCACCATTTTTATTTGCAAGCTCAACTAAATCTTTTGGTGCTTGCTCTATATCTTTTTTCGCCATCCTATATATTGTTTCCTGATCTATCATATTTGATAATCCGTCTGAACACATTATTAATATATCATCTCTTAAAAATCCTTTTACCATTACATCAGGCTCAATAAAAGCATTACATCCTAGTGCTTTCATTAACATATTTTTTTGTGGGTGATGTGCTGCTTGTTCTTTTGTTATTGTTCCCTCTTTTACTAATTTCTGAACATAACTATGATCTTGTGTAAGTTTTCTTATAAACTCTCTTCTAATTCTATATATTCTACTATCTCCTATATGTCCAATATATACTTTATTATTATATATTAAGCATATCTCTAAAGTAGTACCCATTCCTTGTAAATCTTTTGATTCTTTTGCTTTCTCAAATACTACCATATTTGCATATTCCATACTACTTCCTATTAATTGTATAATACTGTCTCTGTCTTTAGGTGTTTCTTTAAAATTATTTATTATATAATTTTTTGCTGTTTGAACTGCTAAACTGCTCGCTATCTCTCCTCCATTATATCCTCCCATTCCATCTGCCAATATATATAATTGGACTTCATCTAATGAATTAGAGATATAATAGTAATCTTGATTCATTTCTCTTAATTTTCCTATATCAGTTCTTGCATAAGCTTTTATCATTTATGTTCGTTCCTTTCTCAAGGCTTAACCCCTGTTTTCGCTTATCTTCTTTTTCGTTATTTTAATTTATATCATAAGTTTTATTTTTTTTCAATGGAATTTTTGTTTTAAGTTTCGGTTTTTTATTTTTCAAACTTTATTATAGGAAAAAAATATATATTATAAAGCAAGTTTGACAGTGAGTCGTTATTCACTTTAAGTCATTATAGTATGTCTCTTAGGTTTGAATGTTTAGTATCTTAAACGCCTTGGAAAACAGGGCTGAATAATATATATCTTTTTTCTATATAATATATTTTTTTGCAAAAAGTCTAAACTTAAAAATTTTTATTAAAGTTTTGCTTTTTAAAATTTCTAAATATATTGTTAATAGATCTAAGAGTTCTTTAAATCAAAGCATTTTCGTAATTAGGGGGGACATTTTCTAAGTTTATTGTCTATTTTCCTACATTACCAAAATATTAAAAATGTAAATACTGTTAAAACCAAAATTTCACTCTTAGTTAAATCTTTAATCATTTCAGGAAGTTCACCCTCAGATTCTTTTTCTTCGACAAAACTCACCTCATAATAATCAACATCTTGCAATTTAAAATAAACTTCTAAATTTCTTGTTTCATTATCTCTAATACCTAATAAATCAATATATTTGCTACCTAAAAGTACATCTCTTTCAGAATACAAATCTATCTTTAAATATCTATCTTTAATTTTATCATTTTCATCATTAAAAATCTTTCCTTTAATTCTGCCATTTACCTTAGTTGCTTGTGCTTGATATATTGTTACCTGTTTTAAATTATCTTTTCTTCCTAAATTTGCATATGATGTTTCTAAACTTAAATTTATTAATAACTCTGAAAAAATAATAAACCCAACTACTAATAACGCATATATTAAAAATGTTTTTAATCTATCCATAATACTACCTCTCCTATTTTAAACTTTATTATAACTCTATTTATATTGTTATTAGTTAGAGGTCAGAAATCAGTAGTATGAGTTATAGCTAATTCTTTAAAGTCTTTTTCATTCTTCTGACTTCTGTTATCTGACTGCTGACATCTAACTTCTAACTTCTTTTATTAAATAAACCTTTTATGTATATTTATAATTATATCAGAAAAAAAGCTACATCTCAACTTCTTTTCCCAAAAAAACAGAATAAATTAGTACTTTTTTAACACACCTATTCAAAGACTGTTCCAAGGCCTGTTTATATAAAGCAAGCTGACTAGAATATTTATCAATTAAATCAGCCTCATTACTAGAATTTACAAAATCAGTTTTATAATCTACCAAAACTAAATTATCATCCTTATCAATAAAAAACAAATCAATAATACCCTGTACAAGAATACATTCCTCAATATT
This sequence comes from uncultured Clostridium sp., assembly GCA_947646915.1. Taxonomy (GTDB): domain Bacteria; phylum Bacillota; class Clostridia; order TANB77; family CAG-508; genus CAG-269. The sequence continues at coordinate 4,953 of CANSII010000049.1, forward strand.
CTCATTATAAACCTCTTTTGCAGGAACAATAATATAAAAAGGTTTTTCTTGATAAACTTCTTTTGCATTTTGTAAATCTTTCCAAACATTAGATTTAGTAAACTCTAATATTTTATATGTATTTATTGCTTCTGCTTCTTTTTCTGTTATTATTTGTTTAAGTAGCAAATTTTGAACTAAGTCATTAATTTTTTGTAAGTTGTACTCTTCTTTCGGATTTAACTTTTGTAAGCATAAATGAATTAAAGTTCCTTTTTGAGCAGATGTTATATTATCATCCTGATTTTGTTGCAAAAATTTAGGTTTTTCAAATGTAATTTCTTGTGTTTTAATATTTTTTATATCTTCTAGCTTTTCTATATCTTTCAAGTTTTCAATATTGTCTATTTCTTGTATACCTGTTTCAACTTTGTTTTGTTTCATTTGTTTAATTTTTGTTACAGAGCTTTTTGTTGGAATGGTAGTTGAAATTTTATATTTATATTCATATTCTAACATTTGTTTTATTCTGTCCATTTCATTTTTAGATATATTAATATTTTCTAATTTTCGTTTTACGTCTTCAATTTGATTTTCTTGTATTTGTATTTCTTTTGATAATAATATTTCTTTTGGTTTTATTTGATTTACTTCTAATAAATTTTCAATATTATTTCTTTCATATAAATATACTAATAAAATCCAATCTAAATATGATTTATATTTTTTTACTAGAACAGGGTTAATTTTTCCATTTCTTCTTGAATATATTGTTTCTTGTTTTTCAATATCTTCTATCTGCTTTTCAAAATCTTTTGATATACCTGTTATTATTAATTTTTCTTTTGCTCTAGTTAATGCTACATATAAAATTCTCATTTCTTCTGATATATTTTCATTTCTAATTACATTTTTTACTGCTTCTCGTGTTAATGTGTCATATTGGACTTGAGCATTATAATCAATATATTTAGCACCAATTCCAATTTCTTGGTGCATTAAAACATTGTCTTTTTTTATATCTTGTTCATTAAATTGCTTATTTGTATTTACCAAAAATACTATTGGAAATTCTAGCCCTTTACTTTTGTGAATACTCATTATTCTTACAACATCGTCATTTTCTCCAATAATTTTTGCAGAACTTAGGTCTCCTGAATTTATTCTTAATTTTTCAATAAAGTTTATAAAATTATATAAGCCTTTAAAGCTTGCAGTTTCATATTTTTTAGCTCTTTCAAATAATATTTTTAGATTAGCTTGCCTTAAATTTCCATTTGGCATTAATCCAACATAATTATAATATCCTGTATCTGAATATATTTTCCATATTAACTCATCTAAAGACAGATATTCTTGATCCTTTCTCCATTTTTCTATATCTTCTATAAATTTTTGTATTTTTTCTTTTAATTTTTTAGATACGTCTAGTTGTGCTTTTAACATACAATTATAAAAATTATCATATTTATCTGATAATCTAATTTCAACTAATTCATTATCTGTAAATCTGCCTATATTTGATCTTAAAACAGTTACTAGTGGTATATCTTGCATAGGATTATCAATTATCTTTAATAAGCTCATTATTGTTTGTATTTCTATAGAATCTAAATATTCTTGTGTACTGTCTGAAAATACAGGTATTCCTAAATTTATTAATTCTTGTTCATAGATATTTGCTTTATCTTTTGTTGATCTTAATAAAATTGCTATATCTTTATATGTTATATCTCTAAAGCTTTCTTTTTTTCTGTCATAAATTTGATATTTACTTTTTATTAATTTATTTATTTTTTGAGCAACATATCTTGCTTCTAATTCAATATTCTCAATATGTTCTAATTCTTCATTTTCAGTATTATCATATTCTTCATTATCTTCTACATTTGTTTCTTGCTCTTCTTCATTTCTTACATTTATTATATCTATTTCTGTTTGCAATGATTGTTTTATATTTTTGTAATCTTCCGCACCAAAATTTAGATATTCACTTTCATCATATTCAACATCTCCTAAAGAGTGGCTCATTATATTCTTAAAAATTAAATTTGTAAAATCTAATACTGAATTTCTACTTCTAAAATTTTTAAATAATTGAATTTTTCTACCTTTTTCATTTTCCTCAATTGGTTCAGTATTTTCTTTATTGTTTATTACAGGTGAAAATGTGTTATATTTATCTATAAATAGTTTTGGCATAGCTTGTCTAAATCTATATATACTTTGCTTAACATCTCCTACCATAAATATGTTATTTCCTCTTGATATTGATGTTAATATTTTTTCTTGTACTAAGTTACTATCTTGATATTCATCTATTGCTATTTCTTCAAATTTATCAATGTATTTTTTTGCTACTTCTTGGTTGTCTAATATTTGTAACGCAAAATGTTCTATATCTGAAAAGTCTACAATATTTTTATCTCTTTTTTTCTTTGAGAAAATTTCATCAAATTCCAAAATTAAGTTTTCAAGTTTTTTTAGAATATCATACATATCGTATATATCTTTATTTGATTGTTCTGAATCTGATATTAAAATTTTTGAGACTTTTGTACTATATTTTTTCTTTACATTATCTCTTACTTTTTTTGCTTCTTCTTTTATTTCTGATTCTACCCTTTTTCTAGGCCAATTTGCAAATTTAATGTTTTTTGCTATTTGATAACTATTTTCCCAATTATCTAAATTTTGTTTTAATATTTCTATTTGTTTAACATCAGCTTCTATTGTTTGCTTAAATTCTTCTAATTCTTTATCATTGTCTAAACTTTCTATTGTGTCTTTAAGGATCGAAATATTATCAATTAACTCATCACTTAATTCTTCTAATAAAATTTTTCCCCAGGGTGTTTGACTAAAGTCTTTTTTTAATTCGTTCCCTATATTGAACATTTCTATTTTTTCGTTTAACCATTTTTTAGGGTAAGGACTTGAACTTATATAATTATGTATTTTTAATATTAAATCTTTTAGTGGTGTGTCATCTCTATAACTTGTATATGTGTTTATTAATTTTGTGAAATCTTTGTCTTCTTCTAAGTATTTCTTTTCAAATATCTCGTCTAAAATCTCTTGTTTTAATAGTTCTATTTCAGGCGTATCTGCAATTCTAAAGTTTGGAGAAATATTTTCCAATTCATAAAAATTGTTTTTTACTACATCTAAACAAAATGAGTCTATTGTACATATACTTGCCATGTTTAATAATGTTATTTGCCTTAATAATCTTTCATTTTCAGGATCTTCCTCTAGTTTCTTATATATTGCATTTAATACTCTTTCTCTCATTTCTGATGCTGCAGCATTTGTAAATGTTACTACAAGTATTTTGTCTATGTCTACTTTTTCATTTATTATTTTGTTTATTATTCTTTCAACTAATACTGCTGTTTTTCCACTTCCTGCTGCCGCTGCTACTAGTATGTTTGAATTTTTTTCATATATTGCTTGTTTTTGTTCTGTTGTCCAGTTTGGCATTTTTACCCCCTTTGACAATTTATTTATATATGTGTATAATAAATATATAAAATGAGAAACCACATCTGCTTATTCTCATTTCCTATGCTTACAAATATACAACATTATTTTACAAAAAACAAGCGAACAACAAAATTTATTTACCAAATATTCGTTATAATTAAGGACAGTTAAATTTTAAAGAGGACTTCAAAAGTCCTCTTAAATATTATCATTTCTAATAGTCTCAATAATATTTTGTTTATTAATTTTAGACATAGAATACTTCATAATAATAGAAATAATAACAGCAACAAACACAATAGAAATCAAAATAGGATTTAAAGGAAATACAAATTCTGAACCAGCATTTGAATTAAACATTTTAAAAATACCAAAAGATAAACCAATTCCAATTGGAATACCGAAAATCAAAGACTTAAGTCCATAAAAAATACTTTCTAATCTAATCATCCTATTAAATTCTTTTTTAGTCATACCAACAGATTTAAGCATAGCAAATTCCTTTTTCCTCAAATTCATATTAGTAGTTATAGTATTAAAAATATTAGTTATTCCAATTAAAGAAATTACTGTAATAAATCCATATAAAAATATAGAAACCACTAAAGTTATAGCATTTTCTTCCTTTACTATTTCTTCAATATTTGAAACCATAATACTATCCTCACTAATATTTTTGCTCCTATAAAATCGATTTATTTCATCTTCAACTTTAAAACTATCTTCAGCATTAATCTCCATTTCACCTACACTAAAACCACCTATTTTTTCGATATATTCATCACTTACTATTAAATATTTATTATTAGAATACATCTCTTCTAATCCCATTGGTCTGATATCTGTTTTATTTACTATTTCTATACTTTGTTGTACTCTATTAAAATCATCATCTTGTTGATTTGTATTTGTAACATTTGTTGGTTTTTCTACTTTATTTGTATCTACTCTTTGTAATATATTTCCTGTTATAGTATCACCTTTTGTCCATTTAAAAAAGTTTCCTCGTGATATTTTACCTTCTTCATCATACATCATACAATTATCGATTAATACTGCCCCATTTTTATAGTTTTCATATTTTCCACCTATTTTTTTAACATATCTCTCATATTCATCTTTACCTAATGAGATAATTGTAAGAGTATCTTTCAATTTTTGTTTATTACCATTTTCATCTACTGCATATATTTCTGCATTATTTTCTTTTATTTTTTTGCCAAATTCACTTAAATAATCTTCACTATCTACTTCTATTGTTACAGTTCTTTTTATTGAATATTCACTTATTCCATCTATTTTAGCAACTTCTAAATATCTTTCATATTTTGCTTTTTCATTTTCGTTTATTGATGTATTATTTTGTGAAATATCATATAATGCAATATTGTAATCTCTTTCAGTATAATAATTTCCTGTCATTTTAAATCCATAGTCAATAAAACTTGATATAGCTATAAATATTACTATACTAACTATTATTGAAACTACCGTTGTTCTATATTTTTTCTTGCTTCTTTTTAAATTTTTATAAGCAATTTCTCCTCCTGTTTTAAATATCTTTTTTATAATTTTAGGACATTTAACTTTTTTAGCTTTTAGCTTTATATCTTCTGAATTTCTTATAGCCTCTATTGGTGCTACTTTTGATGCTTTTCTTGCTGAACTTCTACATGATAGCCATATTGTAATAACTGATATGCCAATACTTATTGCTATTGCAATCCATGAAATACTATATATTAATTTTGCATTTGTTACAAAATCACTTAATATTAAATTTACAACTTTTAGTAAAATATCTATTGCAAATATTCCACTTAATATTCCTAAAGGAATTCCTATTATTCCTAATACAAGTCCTTCAAAATATACACTTTTCTTAATTTGTTTTTTAGTTGCCCCTATACTTGATAACATACCATATTGTTTTAATCTTTCTGTTATTGAAATTGAAAATCCATTTCTGATTACAAATACACTTGATACTAATATTATCGCCATAATAATTCCTCCAACATTGTATATTGTACTCATCATATCATCACTTAAATTTACTCCTTCAAATGCTAATAATTCAAAATTTACAGATACATTATATTTATAACTTTTATATTTTGCATTTCGCAATCCATCAAATTTAGTTGCATTATCCTTTTCTTCATCTGTTACTGCTTTTTCCATTTCATTTATCTGTTCTGTATATTCTTGATATTTAGATACTTTATTATATAAAACTGCAATATTTGCATTTCCTTGGATATTTTCCATTTTTGTTATTACAGTATACCCAGGTGCAGCATAGTCTTCTAATTGCATTGATGGTCTCTCCATTATACCAACAATCTTATATTCTCTTTTAGTTGTATTTACAATCTCCTCCTGTAAAATTGTACCATCTTCATTTGGTTCTCCTGTTGAATATGGATTATTCTGATTTAATTTTTCTCCTGTTGTAAGTTGTCTTCTTCCTATATCTAATGTGATTGTATCTCCTACCTTGTAGTCTGCTTTTCCATTTGTAATAATATGTTTTGAAATTACTATTTCTTTTTCATTTTCAGGCATTCTTCCTTCTGATAAACGTATTCCCATATTATTTAAATAACCATTGTTCATTGAAATTACGTTTACATATGGTTTATTTTTATTTTGACTATTTTCTAATTTTGCATATCCTAGTTCCTCTGATAAATAATATTCTTTTACATTCCTATTTTCTTCTATATATTTTAGTTCTTCTTTTGGTACTTCATAAAATATCGCATGATAGTTTCCATTACTTTCTTTATAATATTCTAATATTGAATTTTGAAAACTTGTTACTATTCCTGCTACTCCACATATTAGTGCTGTTGATAGTATTATTCCTATTATTATTACTAAAGATCTTTTTTTATTTAACTTTAAATCTTTTATACTTAAATTGTTTAATATATTCACTTTAATTTCATTCCTTTCACTTCGCTTCGTTTTACTCCGCTCGTTCATCGTCATCCATGTTTTTTCTTTGAAAAA
>CANSII010000050.1 GCA_947646915.1 uncultured Clostridium sp.
AGCTTCGCTTTGCTCAGTTGCATCTTTAATCCGTAACTCGCTCCGCTCGAACGGCTTAAAGAACTTTTGGTATTTTAAACATATTTTGTTCTTTTGATGGTGCATTTTGTAATAATGCTTCATTGTCTTCAAATACTTCTATTTCGTCTTTTCTAAATATATTTTTCTTTTCATTTGCTCCTATTGTTATTTCTAATCCTTCTACTGGTGCATTTTTTACTATGTTTGCAAAGTTCAATATGTCTTGTAAATTTAATGCGTATTTTTCAATTTCGTTTTCTTCAATTTCTAAATCTGATAGATTTGCTATGTGCAATATTTCTTCTCTGCTGATTTTCATGTACTCACTCCTCTCAAACTTGTTTTTTATTATATACTGAAATTTTTAAAATTACAAGTACTTTTTTAATTTAGTCTTAGTTAGAATATGTCAAGTATTTGTTGTTAATTTTTTATTTTTCTTTTGCTTACTTTTTTACAGCTATCTTAATTCTTATCTATATTATGTAAATGTCCATTTAAAAATGTCTCTTATGAACATGAAATTTAGTTGCAAAATTTTAAGTTTCGGTTTTTTATTTTTTAAACTTTATTATAGAAAAAAGATATATATTATAAAGCGAGTTTGACAGTGAGTCGTTATTCACTTTAAGTTATTATAGTGTGTCTCTAAGGTTTGAATGTTTAATATCTTAATCGCCTTGGAAAACAGAGCTGAATAATATATATCTTTTTTCTATATAATATATTTTTTGCATAATACCGAAACTTAAAAGTTGCAAAATCTCTTGACAACTATAGGAATAAAATGCTAAAATATTTAACATAATAATAATAATTTTTATTGCGTTTGACAATACAAAGCAATTAGAAGTAACTAGCAAGAGAATAAGGGTCATGGCTGGAAGCCCTTTTAGGTCAACCTAAATTGTGAAACATATTGGAGCAATTTTTTAATAAAGTGGAAAATGTTTTTTATATTTTCAAGCTGGGTGGTACCGCGGATTTAAATTCGTCCCTGCATATGCAGAGGGCATTTTTTGTGCCAAAAAGGAGGTTTTTTTAATGAATGAGTATAGATCTCATAATTGCAATGAAATTAGTTTAGAGGATGTAGGAAAAAAAGTAAGAATAGCTGGTTGGGTAGAAACAATACGTGACTTAGGAGGTTTAGTTTTCTTAGATATTAGAGATATGTATGGAATTACACAAGTCGTTACATCAGGTGAAGTTAATGCTGTTGATTTTGCATCACATATTCCTATTGAATCTACAGTTACAGTTTATGGTTCTGTAAAAAAAAGAGATGATGAAACTGTTAATCCAAAAATAAAAACTGGGCTTGTTGAAATTCAGATTGAAGATATAAAAGTTTTAGGAAAAAGAGTTAAAAATTTACCTTTTGAAGTTAATACAGATCAAGAAATAAGGGAAGATTTAAGACTTCAACATAGATACTTAGATTTAAGAAATACAAGATTACAAAATAATTTAAAACTTAGAGCAGAAGTATTACAATTTTTAAGAAGTCAAATGATTGAACAAGGTTTTTTAGAGGTTCAAACACCAATTCTTACTAGTTCTTCTCCTGAAGGTGCTAGAGATTATCTTGTTCCAAGTAGATTACATGCTGGAAAATTTTATGCTTTACCACAAGCCCCACAACAATTTAAACAATTGTTAATGGTTTCTGGTATTGATAAATATTTCCAAATTGCCCCTTGTTTTAGAGATGAGGATGCAAGAGCAGATAGAGCTCCAGGTGAATTTTATCAATTAGATATGGAAATGAGTTTTGCAACTCAAGAAGATGTTTTTACAGTTATTGAACCTGTTATGTATAATACTTTTAAAAAGTTTTCTAATAAAAAAATTGCAGAATATCCATTTCCTAGAATTACTTATAAAGATGCCATGCTAAAATATGGTACTGATAAACCTGATTTAAGAAATCCTTTATATATTATAGATTTATCTGATTTCTTTAAAAAATGTACTTTTAAACCTTTTATTGATAGAACTGTAAGAGCAATAAAAGTTAAAGGTCATCTTTCTAAAGGCTTCCATGAAAAGATGTTACAATATGCTATGTCAATTGGAATGGGTGGTCTTGGATATTTAGAGGTTCAAGAAGATTTAAGTTTTAAAGGTCCTATTGATAAATTTATTCCTGATGATTTAAAGAAAACTTTGTTAGAATTAGCAGATTTAGAAAAAGAAGATACTATTTTCTTTATTGCTGACAATGAAGCTAGAGCTACAGAGCTTGCTGGTCAGATTAGAGATGAATTAGGAATTAGATTAAATTTAATTGACACTGATGTTTTTCAATTTTGTTGGATAATAGATTTTCCAATGTTTGAATTAGATGAACATGAAAAATTAGCATTTAGCCATAATCCTTTTTCAATGCCTCAAGGTGGTTTAGAAGCTTTAGAAAATCAAAATCCTTTAGATATTTTAGCCTATCAATATGATATAGTTTGTAATGGTATTGAACTTTCTTCTGGTGCTGTTAGAAATCACGATATTGAAATAATGCTTAAAGCTTTTAGTATGGCTGGATATACTGAAGAAGAAGTTAAGTCTAAGTTTGGTGCATTATATACAGCATTTCAATTTGGTGCACCACCACATGCGGGTATTGCTCCTGGTGTTGATAGAATGCTTATGCTTTTAACAAATTCAGATACAATTAGAGAAGTGATTGCTTTCCCTCTTAATAGCAAGGCTCAAGATTTAATGATGGGGGCTCCTGGTAATGTTAAAAGAGAACAATTAAGAGATGTTCATATTTCTATTGATGAGAAATAACTAAAAAATATATAAACTTTACCCAAGTACAATTGCGTAAAAATATTTATATATAATTAAAACTTTCTTTTGAAAATAGAATTAATTAAAGTTATAATCATATGACTTATATATTTATTTTCACTTTGTATTGCGAAAATAAAAAAGTTTCATATTGTTTTCTATAATAATAAAAATACTAGAGATTAATCCTCTAGTATTTTTAATTCATTCAATTATGTATTTTTAGTTTTCCTCTGGTGCTCCAACTGGGCAAACTCCTGCACAAGTACCACAAGATATACATGCAGATTCATCTATTTTAAATTTATCTTCACCTTGTGAAATACAGCCAACAGGACATTCTCCTGCACAAGCTCCACAAGATATACATTTATCTGTAATTTTATATGCCATAATATCACCTCCTAAGCATTAATCTACTTTAATTTTTGGTATTTTGAAATATATATCTTTTTTTCTATAATTAATTATATATAATCAAAAACTCAAAACTTAAAATAATTTATATATTTAAAATTTAATAACATATTAATTATGGATTTAAACTATCCAATTTTTCTTTATCTTCTTTTTCTAATTTTTCTAACTCTTCAAGTTCTTTCTTATTTTGTAATTCTTCTTCATCAACTAAATCTCTTTCTGCTTTTTTTAGAACAATTATATCTTTTACATCATATCTTTTATAAACATATGTATCTTCTTTTTTTATTTTAACTTTTACTCTTTCCTTTAAAACTTCCAAGCCATCAATCTCGCCTTCGCCATCTTCTGTTTTAACAATTGAGCCTATACCAGGTAATCTATTTAATTTTTCTTCATAAACATCATTTTCATATTTAAGGCAACACATTAATCTACCGCAATTTCCTGATATTTTTGCAGGATTTAATGATACATTTTGATCTTTAGCCATTTTTATTGAAACAGATTCAAAATCACTTAAAAATGTACAACAGCATAATTCTCTACCACATACACCATTTCCGCCAATTCTTTTTATTTCATCTCTTACACCAATTTGCCTCATTTCTATTCTTGTTCTATAAATTGCAGCCAATTCTCTTACTAAATCTCTAAAGTCTATTCTATTATCTGCTGTAAAATAAAATAGAACTTTACTATTATCAAATTTACATTCTACTTCTGTCAATGTCATTTTTAAATTATGTTCTTTAATCTTTTCTTTACAGATTTTAAATGCTTCTTTTTCAATTTGTCTACATTCTTCATATCTTTTTACATCTTTACTATTTGCAATTCTTACAACCTTTTTTAATGGTGCAACTATTTTTTCATCTTTTACATATCTATTAGGTATTAATACTTCTGCACATTCTTCTCCTTGTGATGTTTCAACTATTACTTTATCACCTTTCGCAACTTTTAGACCTTTTGGATTGAAAAAATATATTTTTCCTAACTTCTTGAATCTTATTCCTATTATATTTTTCAAAATTTCATTTCCTTTCTAATTTACTGTTTCCCATATATTAAATAACATATTATCTATACACATATCATAATTTGCATTTGATTGCAATCTTTTCTTAGTGTTTTCCACAATTTGTATACAATTTGCGAATTTATTATTTTGTTTTGCTAATTCTATTAATATAACATTTATATAATCTAATATTTCAAATTTTTCATCTTTAGCTTTGTATATAATATCTGACATATTTATTATATCAATTTTATCTTTTTTATCAATATTACAGATAACTTGTTCAATTTGTTCATATTGTTCTTGCTTTTCCTTTAATTCTATGGCCTTCCCAATACTTCCTTGGAAAGCTTTTATCATAAGTCTACTTTCTATTTTTATATTATATTTTTCTTCTAAATATTTTTCAATCTCTTCATTTGCAATTTTATCAAAATGTAATATCATACATCTTGATTTAATTGTACTTAAAAATGCACTTTCATTTGAACCTATTAATATAATTGTTACAAATTCAGGTGGTTCTTCTAATGTTTTTAATAAACAATTTTGTGCTTCTGTTGTCATTTTATCACTATCATTTATTATATAAACTTTTTTATTTGATATTATAGGCTTCTCTGAAACTTTTCTTTGGAATTCTCTTATTTGCTCAATTTTAATACTATTTCCATCTGGCTCAATTATTTTAAAATCAGGATTATTATCTGTATCAAATTCAATACAAGATTTGCATTCATTACAATATTTATTTTCATTTAAACACAATATCATTTTTGTGAATTCTTTTGCAATTAATTTTTTTCCAATTCCTTCATTTCCTATAAATAAATAACTATGTGATGTTTTATTTTTCTTTATTGAATTAATTAATACTTCTTTAATCTTTTCATTTCCTAGTATATTATTAAACATCCCTGCTCCTTTAATTTTATTAATAATATTATATATTTTTAAACATAATAATATTAATCTGAAAAAACGAGTTCGACCTAATTCATTAATTCACTTTAACCAGTTATTGTGTGTATATGAATTATGATTATTAAATAACTTAAATGCCTTCGCTGCTGGAGTTGTTTGAATCGATAGTTAGTTACAAATCCAGTATGAGTTAGCTGAACGGAATCTTTGAAGATTCATATTATTATGTTTTATAATTCAATTTTATAATTATAATGTAATTTACTCCACTTTTCCCCATAAATCTAAAGGCCAAATTCTAATCCAAACTTTACTTTCAATTTTCTCTAACGGAATACAACCAAAAGCTCTACAATCTGTACTATGATTTCTATTATCACCCATAGCAAAAACATAATTCTCAGGAACTATAAAATCATCAAACCCACTTATCCCAGCATCTGTAACAATTCCTTCCTGTAGATAATCTTCTTGTAAAACTTCCCCATTTATATATACTTTTCCATCTTTTATTTCAACATGTTCTCCTGGTAATCCAATAACTCTTTTTATATAGCTATCTTTTCCCCATTCTAAAACATAATATGTGAATTTTTTAAATATATTTGTTGGTTCATTATCATATTTCGCAATTGGATTACTTTGATCTATTTCATTAACAGAATACCCTTTATTACTTGGTGCTTCAAATGTTATTATATCCCCTCTGTTTGGCATTTTCTTTGTTGTTCTAACCCATCTATTTAACCATAATCTTTGATCTTGTATTAATGTTGGTTTCATTGATACTTGTTTTACTATTGTTGGTGTTCCTATAAAATATCTAAATAATAATGCTAACACTATTGCTATTACTATACAATAAACCCATTCTAATATATCTTTTACTTTTGAATCCATTTATATTACTTTCATTCCTTTCATTTGAAAATACAATATTTGAAATTTATTTTTTATATTTGTATTATACATTAATTTAATAGAATTATCAATATATTTGTTATTTAAGTTTTGGCTTTTTTCAAAACTATATTCTTTAGAAAAAAAATATATATTTCCTAGTTCCGTTTTCCAAGGTGTTTAAAACAGCAAAAATTCAAAGTATAAAGACACACTATAGAATGTTATTTCATCACTGTTTTGTTGGAATTCTAATTACGACTTCTGTACCTTTACCAGTTTCACTTTTAATATCAATACTTCCACCATTCTTATCCAAAATCTCTTTAGCAATAGAAAGACCTAAACCAGTCCCTCCCATTTCTCTAGTACGGGCTTTATCTACCCTATAAAATCTTTCAAAAATTCTTGACAAATCCTCTTCAGGAATACCTATACCATTATCAAAAATTTTAATATAAGCATCATTGTAAACAAAACCAACATAAATTTTTATTTCACCATTATCATGAGTATATTTAATACTATTTGACAAAATATTCAAAACGACTCTCTCTATATCATCTTTATCTGCATAAACTAATGGAACATCAGCTGTTACAAAACAATTTACTGTATGATTTTTCTTTTTTATTTCTATTGCCAACTTCTCTTGGCATTTTTTTACCAAATCTCCTAAGTCAAATGGTTCTTTCTGTGTATTCTTTCTATTATTATCATATCTTGAAAGTGTTAATAAATCTGTAACTAATCTTGCCATTCTTCTTGATTCTGTTGCTATAACATTTAAAAATTTTTCTTGAGTTTGTTCATCATAACCTCCTTCAAGTAAAGTGTCTGCATAGCCCATTATTGAAGTTATAGGAGTTTTAAGTTCATGTGATACATCTGCAACTAACTCTTTTTGCATATTATCTAGTTTTACGTGTTCTGTTATATCTTGAACAACTGCAATTACACCATCTGGCCTATCTTCTTCATTCTTAAATGGTGCAAAAAATACTTTAACATATTTTTCTTCAACTTGTATAATTTCATCTGTAGATGTCCAACTTTCTAAATATATGACTTTTTCCATATTGATGTCTAATTTAAATTTTGAAAATATATCATTAAATGTATTATCTTCAGGACTTATACTTAAAAAATTCTTTGCTGCTGGATTTATTAAAATGATTTCTCCTTCCATATTAAAAGCAACTATTCCATCTGTCATGTGCAATAATATTGTTTCTATCTGATTTTTTCTTGTTGATACTTCACTTAGCTTGTCCTTTAATTCTGTCTTTTCATCTGCTTTTATGAATTTGTTTTTTGGACAAACTACGTATTTAGTTAAAAAATTTGATATTACTATTGCAGATATAAATATAACTGATATACATATTAGTATTGATATTTTTGTTTGATTTTGTATTGTTTTTATTAACTCAATTGTTTCTCTTTTTGTTATTTCATTTTTTATCTCGTTTAATGATTTTAAATAAAATATACTAAGTATAGAAACTATTGCTATTCCTATTATCATTGATATTAATAGCAATTCTGTTTTTACGTTTTTCTTCATTATATTGATTTTTCCTTTCACTCGCTTCGTTTCACTCCACTCGTTCATCGTCATCTCTTCTAAGGTTTACAAAATTTCTTTCGAAATTTTGCATAAGAAATCTGTAATTCGCTTCGCTCAAACAGCTTTCTTAATCTCGTCTTCCAAATCTTTTCTCCGAAGCCTTTTCGCTTCGTTTCACTCCACTCGTTCTTCGTCATCCAAAAAATTCTTTGAATTTAATTTTTTAATACCATTATTTAGTAAGATAACAACTTTTTTATTTCAGTATAAATTTTATCTTCCACATCTTTTGTTGAAACTTTTAAAGCATTTTCTGACATTTCTTGTTCTTTACATTTATTTAGTACAATATCTTCTATTGACTTATTTAAAATTCCATCTTGTAAGTCATTATTTAAAATAATCTTTGCAGCACCAATTTTCTCTAGTACTTGAGCATTATATAATTGATGATTTCCACTTACATTTGGCAATGGTATTAATATTGAAGGTTTTCCTAAGTTAGAAATTTCAGTAATAGTCATTGCACCACTTCTTGCAACAATTACATTAGAAACATTCATAATTTCTTCCATATTATAAATATATGGTACAATCTTTGCATTGTGTATATTATTTATATTAATATTTTTATCTTCTAATTTTTCTTTAATTATATCATATTGTTTTGGCCCTGTTGCCCATATAATTTGATAATTTTTATTTAATTTATTTATTAGTATTCCTATTACTGCCTCATTTATTTTTTGCGCACCTTGACTACCACCAAAAATTAAAATTATAGGCTTAGTTTCACTAAGTCCAGCATTTTTTATTATATCCATTTTTTGATTTATACTGTATTCTTTTTTCTTAATTTTTACAGGTGTTCCTGTATATACAATATTTTTTGCTTTTTTTATTCTTTCTATTGCATCATTAAAAGAAACTAATATTGTATTAGTTTTTTTTGCAAGCATTTTTACTGCTCTACCTGGAAATGCGTTACTTTCATGTAATAGTGTAGGTATTCCTAAATTATGTGCAGCAAGTATTGTTGATCCACATATATATCCACCTGTACCAATCACTATATCAGGTTTAAATTCTTTTATTATTTTTTTTGCTTCTCCATATCCTTTAAATGTTTTATACATTTTCTTGATATTTTCTATTGATATTTTTTTACTTAATCCATATGCGTTTATTGTTTTTAGTTCATATCCTGCTCTAGGAACTAAGTCATTTTCCATTCCTCTTGTTGTTCCTATAAAAATAATTTTTGAATCTTTTTCTTCTTGTTTTATTTTGTTTGCAATTGCTATCCCTGGGTTTATATGTCCTCCAGTTCCAGCAGCAGCTACAATAACTTTCATATTTTTTAACACCCCTACTTTGCACCAGCTCTTGAAATATTAAGCAATATTCCCATTTCACACAATAATATAAATAATGCAGTACCTCCATAGCTAAAAAATGGTAATGGCATACCAGTTGCTGGCATTGATGATGTAACAACTGCAACATTTATAATAACTTGTATTGCGACTAACGCAGTTATACCTACAGCTAGTAAACTTCCAAACATATCTGGAGCTTTTATTGCTATTAATATTCCTCTCCATATAAAAATCGCAAATAATACTAAAACAACTGCACATCCTATAAATCCTATTTCTTCAGATAATATTGAAAAAATAAAATCATTATGTGGTTCTGGTATGTATAAATATTTTTGTTTACTATCTCCTAATCCTACTCCAAATAAGCCCCCTGATCCTATTGCATATAAACTTTGGATAACTTGCCATCCACTATCACTAGCATCTTTCCAAGGATCTAAAAATGTTACAAATCTTTCTAATCTATATGGTGAAAATGCAATTGCAGCAGTTAATAATGGAACTCCTCCTGCTAATCCTGTAAATAAAAAATGTTTGAATTTACATCCTGCAACAATCATCATTATACATACAATTCCAATTATAACAATTGAAGCACTAAGATGTGGTTGTAAAATTAATAATCCAATTATTGGAGCTAAAAATAAAATATGTTTAAAAAATCCTTTTCCATATTTATCTAATTCATCTCTATTTTTTACTAATAATCCTGCATAAAATATTATCATTAATATTTTAACCATTTCAGAAGGTTGAAATGATAAAGTTTTTGTAATTTCTATCCATCTTTTTGCACCATTTACTTCTTTTCCTATTAGCATAACTGCTAATAATGCTAAAATAGAAAGTATCCATGCATGTTTATAAAATTTTTGATAAAATCTATAATCTATTTTAGATATAAATATCATTGCAAATATTCCTAATATTCCAAAAATTAATTGCTTAGAAAAAAATGAGTAACTATTTCCACTTTCAGCAAGCGCAGATGGAGAGCTTGCTGATAAAACCATTACTAATCCTATTCCTAATAATAATAGTATAGTTATGACTAAAGTAAAATCTATTGGGTTATTTAAGAAACTTGAAAAATTCTTTTCCTTTCTCTTCTTTGCCATTTAAAATCCCCCTAAATCGTTTCTTTTTATTAATTTTTATATTACTTTTAAACCAATAAAACTCATTACTAAAGTAATTATTGAAAAAACAATAACAACCTTATTCTCTCTCCAACCTGACAACTCAAAATGATGATGTAATGGAGCCATTTTAAATATTCTATTACCAGTTTTCTTAAAATATGCAACTTGAATAATTACAGATAACGTCTCTAGCACAGGAATAATTGCAATTAGAATTATCAATAAAGGCATTTTTATATATAAAGCTAAACCTGCAATAATGCCACCTAACATTAATGAACCTGTGTCTCCCATAAAAACCTTTGCAGGATGTAAATTAAACATTAAAAAACCTAAAGTTGCACCTATTACTATGCTACCAAATATAGAAACTTCATAAATTTTATTAGTTATACCTATTACTGTTAAGCATGTAATAATTATACTAGATAAACTTGATGACAAACCATCTATACCATCTGTTAGATTTACAGCATTTGTTGTTGCAAGAATTACACATACAGCAGCTGGTATATAAAAATATATTGGAATATTTACATATATCTTTAAAATTGGTATATATGTATTTGTATCTATTTTTATACCCTTTACTAAAAATAAAACATACGCAACAGCTACTATTAATAAGCCTAACATTTTATAGCTTGGTTTTAAACCTTCTGTATTTTTTAAGACTAATTTTTTAAAATCATCTATAAAACCTATCATTCCAAATCCTATTGTAATTAGTAATAATGGTAATATTCTTTTTGCTATTTCTTGATTTCCTTTTAATGATAAATATATATATGTTCCTGTTACTACAATAATTATTGAAATTATTATTATTATTCCACCCATTGTTGGGGTTCCTTGCTTCTTTAAATGTGATGCTGGTCCATCATTTCTTTCTATCTGTCCTACTTTCAGTTTTTTTAATATTGGTATTATTATTAAGCTACAGATTATTGATATTGCAAATGTTATTAGCAATATTTTTATCTCAAAATCCAATGTTATCAAACCTTTCTCTTCGCTTCGCTCCGTTCATCGTCATCTAAAAAATTCTTCGAATTTTTCATCTGCCAAATCTTTTCTCCGAAGCCTTTTCGCTTCGCTCCGTTCATCGTCATCTAAAAAATTCTTCGAATTTTTCATCTGCC